>CAZBNW010000046.1:0-19219 GCA_964493385.1 uncultured archaeon
TGTGTATGTTGATATCTTAATCAATAATGCAGCAGTTCACACCTCAATTAATACATTGGATTACATGGTGCTACTACTTCCTATAATCCATCAGAACGGATTTTGAAGATGATTGGTGCTCGTTTTCTAACTCACCCCCCAATCCAAGAAATTGATGTTATTGTAGAAAAGAAAGGTCATCCCATTATGGATGGAGTAACTGATTTTAGAATTAGTGATGAATTATATCTACAAGAGTATTATCCACCTTTTGAAACTTTATTATCAACCAACTTTCAAGGATTAAAAATTCCCTTAGCATGGATCAAGTCTTATGGTAGAGGGATTGTGTTTTATCTAGCCTTAGGTCATGGTAAAAGGCAAATTAAACATAAATGTGTTCAACAGATACTAAAAAATACACTTCGTTATTGGATTACCCTTAAAGGAAAAAGTGGATGAGCACTAAGAAAATATAATCAATTCTAACAAAGTTTGAGATTGAGAATTATAGTAAAAACATCATAATTAGACTTATTCTTCTAATTAAGTTAATCCCAACATTGAATAAAGTAACTTTCATTAGATTTTTTTGATAAACTACACCAAAAAAAGAGCAAATTATTATTATGATAATTGGAATATGATTTAATAACAACATATCCATAATTGAATAACTGAAATAAGGAATTGAAAAAAATAAGGTATAAAAAAATAATATTGTGACTAAAAATAATCCAATTAACCAAAGATTCTTTGTAATTTTACTTTTATTTTTACTTTTATAGAGAATAATCCGATAGATTTCATTAATTTTTATTATGATCAAATAAAAAAGGAATATATTCAACAATACCATGATAATCAGAATAATAAATGAAATGTTGATTATCTGATAAATTGTGATATACAAATAAAAGCCACATGTAAGGATATTTACAAGAATCCCTACTATTTTTAGAACGAATTTGGATTTCTGCCTTTTTTTGAATTGGGTTTCAAATACACTTTCAATTTTGTATTTATCGTGAATATAAAATCCCATAACGAGAAAATAGAATCCAAAATCGAATGGAATAGATCGCACAAAAAAGATATCCTCAATGAACTGTGGAACTAATACATCAATTACCCATCTAAACAAAAGAATATTGCTAATGGCGAAAACAATTAAACCTATCATTATTAATACTATAATTTGTTTTATTTGTTCTTTCAACCAAACAGCTCGTAGATTAATTAATAGAGAGGTGTCTGTAAATTTTTCTACATCAATATCCTGATAATTTAATTCAATTGTTTTGTCGTCTTTAAAGTATATTCCCATTCCGAAACTTCGATCAAAAGAATTTTCACTTACACTAATTCTCAGTATTTTAATGGCTGAAAGATCTTTTTTGAATTCTTTTTTTACGAATTTGTGATCGAAAATAAAAATCAGTATAAGATAAAAATTAATCCAAGCCAGAATTAGATATCCAATAGATACAATATAATTTATTAATAGGTCGGTTAGTATAAAATTCTTAGATTTCTTCAATGGAAGGTTTAGAGATTCAGTTATCCAAGAAAGTTGGAAGTAAATGAAATTAGGATGAAATATTCCAGAAGCATGCGGAACGATTGTTTTTCCAACATAAAAATATCTTGCTGAACCATTTAGATAATTTCCTTGTAACTCATTTAATGTTTCAATGTTCCAAAATTCAGTATAGTTCGTTCCTAAAGATTCCTTATGATCTTGAAAAGATCGATCATTTTCATCAGCCATTATCAACAAATTACTTATTGCATCAATGGGTATGGACTTATCATTAAAAATATATTGATTTACTTTCGAAAATTGTGGTTTTATTATGCCATTATAATATTCTCCCCAATTTGCAAAATCAAAATTTTCATTAAACGTAAGTAAATCGTATCTAATTTTATGATATGTTCCAAAATTGGTACATATTGTAAATTCAAATTCGTACGGTATCATTAAGCTCGTTAATAATGCGTAATGAGCACCATGTGAATGTCCATAAATACCTCGAGGATGATCTTTAAATTCAATAGATGTTCTAAGAAAAGACACAATTTTAAAAATCTCAGGAATTATAGTCCAAGACATATCCGAAGTGAAAGTAACGACTCCTATATTATTAAGAATTAACTCTCGTCTTAGATAATTTAAAATTGCGGGTTTTACAGAATCCCCCGTTAGCAATATTATAAGGGGATAACTATCATTCTCGAGAAACCTTTTAGGTAAGTCAATTTTGATGTTTTTATTGTTGAGGGAGGTGTTTTCAAAGTTCAATGTTACGATAAGACGGTGATCTTGAGGATTAAATAGTATAAGTTCTGTTATAAAAAAAATTCCAAATAATGCAAAAACAATCCATTTCTTTGATTTGAATAACCAGCGAATACTCAATATACAGATTATTATCTCATCTTTTTTAATAAAACTTTATGTTAAACAATATAACCAAATGATTCACAATATTTAATCCTTTTAGAGATCTTAACAGACAAAATAATAGAGGATTTCCTCACATAGTTCAAAAAAATTTGACCTAGACGGTGTGATACAGCGTATTTTCAACATCTCTAACAAAATTTGCCCAAAACTATATGAAAGATAAGAGAATTATCGTCATTAAAAATCCAAAGTTTAAAATTGTTCGAAATTTATTAAGAAACGCTCCTGATTATTTAATTCAATTGTTTTGTCGTCTTTAAAGTATGGAAATAATAACATAACTTCGAAATCCTCCATAGTACTTGTGTCTTGTTCTTCCAGGAAATAACCATATATTGTCTTTTCCGATGTATTTAATATACTGTTCTAAATATGGTCTAAAAGTCTCTGGGAAAAAGAAAATTAGACTCTTATTTGAAAATCTAGTTGATTTTCGAGCGTCTTTCTCAAAGCCAGTTTCAAAATATCTCTCATCCAAATGAACATCTTCTATTTTTATTGATAAAATCTCTGAAATTCTTGCCCCATCGATAATTAATAATGAAAATAAGATAAAATCTCGTAAGTTTTTTTTCTTAGATGCAGTTAAAATATCGAATAATTCTTGTTCTGTAAAGATTTCATCACTGATATCAGATTGTTTTCGTATGTCGTTTTCATGTAATTTAAATTTATAGATTCTTTTATTTGGAACAGGATTTCTATATTCAATATTGATTTGTAAAAACCTTCCAATGACATAATCAAAAAAAGAACTAAGATAAGATCGATAAGCTTCTTTTGAATCTATTCCAATTGGTTTGTTATTTCTCCTATTTATTCTGTTATCTATAACATTATCAAAATAGTTCTTAATATCAATCATTGTAATTTTTTCTAAATCTTTATTTAAGTAGTTTAAAAGATTTAGAATGATCGATTTTTGATTTTTATAAGATGATGTAGATCTCTTAAATACCTCATCTAAGTAATCATAAATGATTTCGAATTCGAGGATATCAAATCTATGAAAGAAATCTGATCTACTAATTGTTTTGATAGTTTATCACCTGATATTTCATATTTTTATTTAATCTTATGAGCTTTTGTTCCATCATTTTATTTAGAATATTTAATGTTTCTGGTTCAGATTTTCCAATTAGATCTGCGATTTCTTCAGAATCTAATTGGTTTGGAAATTTTTCTAACCATTTCAAAATTTTACCTTTTATTGAATCTTCTATTTTTATATCAGTTAACCTTCTCCTTTCTTGTAAAACCTCATTAACCATTTTAAAGTACTTATCTCTTTCTTCTTTTATGGAATCTCTTTCTGCTTTTAAAATTTTCAATAATTCTGTTTTTGAATTTGAATTATCACTTTTACTTACTTTTAACGATCTACTAAATCCATGTTCAATATATTCACTAATAACATATCGAATAAATTGTGAAAGAGATGGAAATTTATTACTTTCAGCAAATTTTTCCCATTCCTCTTTTTCTTCACTAAAAACTCTAATTCGGATAAAGGATTCTCTTTTAGGCATAATTTATTTCATTAAAAAAATAATTTTGTCAATAATTATAATGAATTTACTACTTATAAATGTATCCCGATGTGGGTACAAAAGTATAACAATATGAAGATATTACGTTAAAATTCGAAATCTAATTTCATAATTAATCTATTTTTTAATCATCAGAGCTATAACGTTGTTCTTTCCATGGATCTGCTTTATTAGAATATCCATGTCTTTCCCAGTATCCTAATTTATCTTTTTCTAAAAATGTTATTCTAACAACCCATTTAGCACTCTTGTAAAAATAAAGATCTGGTATAACCGCTCGCACGGGCCCACCGTGTTTATCGTCAATAGGAAGTTCTTCATATGTTGATGCTAATAGAGCATTATCCGCTAGTAACCTTTTTATTGGGACAGTTGTAGTAAAACCTTGATCAGCACAATAAAATTCAACAAAATGAGCCGTTGTTTTAGGTTTTACTATGTTAAAAAGCTTCTTAAAAGAGATTCCGCTCCATATAGTATTAAACTTACTCCAAGAGGTAACACAGTGAATATCTTCTACAATTTTAAGATCTTCAAGCTTTTTCAAATCTTCAAGAGAAAAAGTTCTTTGATGCTCAATTTCTCCTTCGATCTTTAATTTATATTTCTCTCTATTAATATGAGCAATTCCTCCCTTTTGGAGTACAGGAAATCGTTCACTTTTATGTTGTCCAGGAGGTAATCTTGGTTTCTTGTTTGAATTAGAATTTTTTGTCATTAAATTACAATTAAAATATATGCTCAAATTGCTAAATACAAATAATTTTTTAATTATATATGGTTTTTCTTTAACGATATTCCCAATTTAAGATTTTCCACAATCTCACTGAAACGATTTCGAACTGTAACTTCTGTGACACAACTTACACGAGCAATTTTTCTTTGAGTTCTTCGTTCATTAGTCAGAATGCATGAAGCATATATTGCTGCAGCGCAAACTCCTGTAGGGCCTCTTCCCGAAGTTAATCCTCGTTCTTCTGCTCTTCTAATTATTATTTTTGCCATTTTTTGGCATTTTGTAGTTAATCCTAATTCTGATATAAATCTTGAGAGAAAATCCATCGCTCTAGTGGGATTTAATGCGAGCGACAATTCTTTTGATATGAATCTAAATGATCGACCAATTTCTTTCTTATTTACACGAGCTACTTCGGCAATCTCATTCAATGTTCGCGGAACTTTAAACATTCTACAAGCAGCATATAAACTGGCAGCAGCCACCCCTTCTATACTTCTTCCACGGATTAAATGTGCTTCAACAGCATCACGATATATTTTAGCTGAGCCTTCTCGTAAATTTTTTTGGAGATCAAGATTAGAAGCCATACGATCAAGCTCACTTAATGCAAATGTAAGGTTTCTTTCAGTTGCATCAGATACTCTAATGCGGCTCTGCCACTTTCGTAATCTATATATTTGCCCTCTCGATTTAGCAGGTATTTCCTTGCCAAAAATATCTCGATTTTTCCAATCTATCATAGTACTAAGCCCCTTATCATGAATCATATAAGTCATAGGAGCTCCTGTTCGTGTTCTCCTTTTTTTCTGGTCTGCATCAAAAGCTCTCCACTCTGGTCCACGATCAATGTGTTTTTCTGAATGAACTAAACCGCATTCTTCACAAACTAATAACCCTCTATTTTCATCAAAAAAAATGTCTTTTCCGCATTCTGTACACAGATTGATTTCTGTGTTCTCTTCTGATGCGTATTTCAGTTCTTTCCAACTTGAAATAAAATACACCTTTTTTTTAAGAATATTCTTTTATATTTAAAGAACTTTTAAAAAACTAAGTAATTTTAACGAAAAATTTGGTATTAGGGTTAAACGTATAATTGGGTAAGGTTTTAATTGAAATGAAAGGTGACTCTATTTTACCAAATATATCTTTTACATATCCAACCTGAGTATACTCTTCATTAAAAACGGGTTGTTTGAAAATCTTTTCTAGTTTAATATTCCATTGATTTGCTCTAAATATTTGATGCTTTTTATTTGATTGTCCAATATAGAATACGTTCAATTTAACCCAGTTCTTTTTCAAGAGATCCCCTTGCTGAGTGGATGAAAATTTAATTTAAAATAAATGATGGTTGCTAATATTTAAATATAATGGTTTTTACTATGTTTTCTTACAAAAATGAAAATTAAAGGTTTAATAATCTAATTGGAATTTTATCAAAAGATCACACAATAAAAATCTTAGTAGAAATTTTTCTGCAATTGATATTTTTTTTTACAATCACATTCATATCCCTTTTGATCCAATTCCCTCAAATTTTGAGAAAGAACAAAATTTTTGAGTATTTTTTTTGCTGAATTTTTACATTCCCTCTTTAAACAATTATGAATTCCTCTTTTTGTTCCAGCTCCAGAAGGATCAGATAAAATACGCAGACTTCTTAAATTTTCTTGAGTCAACGACTTTTTTAAGCATTTAAATAGTGAATAGAACCAAGGGCCCCTATATCTGTTTTGAAACCATAAATACTCAGCAAGAGTTCCCTTTTGAATATTTAACGGATTAATTGATATAGAATTCACGCTTAGCCCTATTAATGTTTTTATAGAATTTGAGCAATCATCAATTGCCGCTTGTTCATTTAGGAATGGCGGTTTAAACAGTAAATACACTTTTACTCCAATACCATGTTCTTTGCATATTTTTAAAGCATCTTTGAAATCTTTGAATAAAACTCCTTTATTTATATAATTATTTCTAATATAATCATCTACAGTTTCAAGCCCAATAGCAATCTCGACATATTTTTTATCAAGAAATTCACCGATTTCTTCTAATTTTTCTGAAGTTATGTATTTCAATCGTGATTCAATCACAAATTCCTTTATTTTTTCTTCTTTTGCGATTTTTCCATAGATATATTTTCTAACTCTTTCAGGTACTTCAATTTCGTCTAAGAAACTTCCAGAATTAAATATTTTTAGAACAAAATTATTAGAGTCTTGTTTAATTTCATTAATTCTATTATTAAAAGCATAATCAAATTGATTAATAATTTGTGTAGCTGAAACATCTTCTATATTGGCATCTAGGTAATATCCACACATGGAACATCCGCCTGCTTCGCCTAATGCCCAACTACATCCTTTAGTTCGTAAAATAATAGTGAATTCTTTTCCTATTTCATTTATAAGTCTATCTTTTTTTATCCAAAAACTGATTGGATGGTTTAATTGCTCTTCTCCATATTTAATCCTCCGTTTTTGAGCATCTTGTTTAATCGATTTAATTTTTCCTACAAGTGCTTTATTATTCTCTCTAAAAGAACTATTTCTTTTCATTGATTTTTACTATTCTCCCGCTTTTAGAATTTTTTAAAAAATTTGAACCAACAATTAATTCTCCACTCCCTATTATTTTTTTCTTTCCTTTGTCTAAAATAACTACTTGATTGTGTGGGATAAGATCTGAACTATATCCTAACACACCACTCCGAAATAATGTATTTCCTTGAATTTCTTCTCCATTAAAAACAATATAGTTTGACTTAATAGAGGGAGGAGATTGAATTAACCGTCTAAATCCTGTAAGGGTTAATTCAATTTGCCCGGTTGAAAATCTAAATACTCCTAATTTTTCTTGAGTTTTTAAATCTTTTAAATCAATCTGATCATTAGATCTAACTCGAGTCGGTTTTAGCCCGTTGGATATAATTTTTATGCCTGAACCAACACCAAACTGATAATCTAATATTTTAACAAATTTTCGAGTCCAAGTTTTTGAAAAATAATCTTTTTTTAAATCCTTTTTTTTTGGTTTGAATTTATTTTTGAATTCCTTAATTAAGTTCTCTAATGATTGAAGTGATTCAATAGAGGTAGTTTTATCAAGAATTTCAGAGAAAATAAAATTATGTGGTAATTTGGAAGAAGCTCTCTTTGCAATTTCGAGATATCCATTTTTAAAATGGCAAAGAATAGGTATGCTTGTATCATATTTCTTTAATATTTTGACAAGCATTTCTGCTGTGATATCTATTTCTTCATTATCCCATTCACCTGTAACTGAAATATCGTAAGAATTTACGGGATAAACATTTTCTAATTGTCTAGGTATCACTCCTAAGGGTGAGGTTAAAATAAGTTCTTGAAAATTTGGAAACTCAGAAAATTTTCTTATGACATTATAAAATAACTTATGTGATTTAGATTTTGAGTAAGGTTTTTTAGCAGAACATGGAAGTAAAATAATTAATGTTGTCCAGGGTTCTGGTTCAAAATTCTTAATTGCTCTTTCCCTGAATTGCCGGAAATCTGGTCTATTATATGATGATGGTCCGAGACATCTTATCTTTTTATTTTTTTGTATTATTGGAGTTTCATATTGGATACAATCAAAATATTTTTTATCTAAGATCTTTAATATAGAAATTAAGTTAGTATCATCAAAAGAAGATTTTTCTACAAACACTCGAAAATCCTCATAATTTAAGTATTGCTTGCTCTTTTTCATGTAATTATTTGCTGTAATTAAATTATGTAAACTCAGTAAATCAATCTTCTCGGCTGAATGTTTGTTGTCTAATACATTAATTAAATTACCTTTACATGCTAAGCATGAACAGGGGAGATACTTTACTTTATATATTGGTAATAAAAATTCTATAGTATCATAGAAGTTTTCCGCTGATAAAAATAATAAATATGAACAATCAATTAGATCTATTCCTAGATAAATTAATAATGGATAATATTTTGGAATTATTCTTCCTGATGCCATTATAATTATGTTATTATCCAATTTTTTTTTTATTGTATAAATAATTTTTAAGATATTTCTAAAATTGCGAAAATTATCAAAAATGTCTGTTAAATTTATAATTTTTATATTTTCAAAATGTTTTAATGTAGGAATATAGAAATCTAACAATTCAACGTAATCAAAAATTTTTATTGATAAACCAAAATTTAGATTTGGATAAAGATTTAATATTTTTTCCACTTTAAAGAGAAAATTTTTTATTTCTTTTGTAGCAAATTCTTTACTTATACTGGTAGTTGGAACATTGAAAGGAATAAGTGATATTATATTATCTTCAGAGAATATTTTAAAATTATTTATTAATATTTCTTGAAATTTTTGTATAGTTCCATGGGTTGTAAAAATAAATCCTGTATTTCTAAATTTCTCTCTTATAAACCCAATTTGCAAGAAAAATTCTTTCGAAATTACGAATAAATCATGATTCTCAAACTCTTGAATAAAATTCAATTGTTTCATTAATTCACTTTTTATAGGAATAACTATGTTAGGAGTTGTAATATATAATTTTCGTTTTTTAGAAAAAAGAATTCGCCCGATTCTCGAATAACCAATCTTACTGTTTAAAACTTCAAAAAAATAAGTCATATTTTTTAATAAAAGGTATTATTATTTGGAATAAATTTTTTCACTTCAAATTATGATATTTCCCAAAATTATTAAGAATTTAGTCATTTAGAGAAATTTGTATGCTTGAAATTTTATACTACTTATGATTATTTCTTTATTATAAATGGTAAAAATCGTCTAACCTAAAAAACTAAGAAATTAGTATAAGGTTTTAACTCATCTAAGACGAAGTTCGTATAGGTATCTTCAATTTCTTCAGAAATATATAGATCCCTGATAAAAGCTGCATAATCTTCAATCTTTTTTGCTCTAACGATAGCAAGTAATCCATATTGTTCACCAATTCTGAAGAGATCTGTAATGAAATTTCTTTCTTCAAGCTTTAAGGCGAGTTCATTATATTTTGAGGGATCTTTTGGCTTTAATCTAAGAATAAATTTGCCTTCATATCCTATCTTTTTAGGAGAGAAATTGATTGAATAATTAAGTATGATACCTTTTGCCTCAAGCTTTTTTATTCTGTTATGTATTGTAGATTGAGATAATTCAACATTATATCGATTTTTCATTTTATCCCGGATTTCATATGTAGATATTGGCTTCTTTGCTTGTTCTTGTTGTAATATCTTTAATATTAAATAATCATTTTTATCCATAGCAAAATCAGAATCTAAATCAGCCTCATCTAGATTGATGCCGTTAGTTTTAAACACTCGAATTGTCTCGATTATCTGATATTTCTTAAAATAAGATTCAGCCATGATGTTATCAATTTTCTCCAATCCGTCATAATAATCATCAAGAGATTTAAAAACAAATAGAGCTAATAAAGAGAATTCACCAAAAATTCCATCAAGCATTTTTAAATGTGGAATTTTTAACAGTTTTTCTACTATTTGAGGTTCTCTAGGGTTAGTTTTAATTTCTAGAATTACATATTTTAAATTATTTGGTTGGATGTAAGGATGAATATTGATTGTAATATTTTCAATTATCTCTTGCTTCCTTAGAAGCTTAACTTTATTTTGAATTGTTTGTCTTGTGAGTCCTAGAGCTTGGATATTTTTTGTAATATAAAATTTAGATCTCCCACTAAACATTTTAATTAATCGAAGAGCTGTTGCCCTATCATTAGAATTCATCATTTCATTACAATTTATTAGTTTTTGATATTATAATTAATTAATTGTTAAATAATCATTTAAATTTTCACGTATTTAATGAAAAAAAGATTAATAAATTAATTATTACTAAAATTAGTAATAACATAAAAAATTGTGAAACTAGAAATGGTAAATTATAAAGTAGCTGATGAGAGCCTAGCAGAAAAAGGTAAAGGAGCCTTGTACATTGCTGAAAGTAAAATGCCAGTAACTGCTAGAGTTATTCGTGACAGATTTGAAAAAGACAAACCATTAAAAGATATAACAATCGCCGGTTGTTTGCATATAACAAAAGAAACAGGTAATCTTGCTCGAACTCTTAAAGCTGGTGGAGCCGAAGTATATCTTTGTGGTAGTAATCCATTATCCACCCAGGATGATGTAGCAGCAGCTCTAGTACGGGAAGGAATTAATGTTTTTGCATGGCACGGTAATACAGATGAAGAATTCTATTGGTGTATAAGACAATGTTTGGATTCTAAACCTAATATCTTAATTGATGATGGTGCTGATATGATTGTAACTGCTCATCAAGAGTATGAAGAATTAATAACATCTGGCACTATTATCGCTTGTCAAGAAGAAACAACAACTGGAGTCAAAAGATTTAAAGCTATGGAGAGTCATGGAGTTTTAAAAGTACCATTATTCCCAGTTAATGATGCTCGTTGTAAAAATCAATTTGATAATGAATTAGGTACAGGTCAAGGTATTATTTCCGCCATTTATGGTATGCACGTCTTATTTGCAGGAAAAAATGTTGTCGTTGCTGGTTATGGGCATTGCTCTTCTGGAATGGCTCTCAGAGCAAGAGGATTGGGTGCTAATGTTACTATAACTGAAGTGGATCCAATTAAAGCACTACAGGCCAAATTTGCGGGTTTTAACGTAATGCCAATTGCTAAAGCATTACCAGATGCTGACATAATTCTTACTGCTACTGGATGCAAACATGTAATTACCCCTACTCCTGAAATGTTTGATAAATTAAAAAATGGAGTAATCCTTGGAAATCTTGGTCATTTTGATATTGAAATTCCTACAAAGGAACTCTATGAATATTCTAAAGAAATTAAGCCAATTCGAAAAGATGTTGAGGAATTAATCTTCCCGGATGGAAAGAAGGTATATTTATTGGCAAAAGGGAGATTAGCTAACCTTGTATTATCAGAAGGGCATCCAAGCGAGATTATGGATATGTCTTTTGCCTTACAATCATTAATGTCTGAATATATTGTTAAAAAGAAGGGATCATTTAAACCTGGAATAATTGGCGTGCCAATAGAGATTGATGATAAAGTGGGATTGCTTAAGTTGGAATCAATGGGCGTAAAAATTGACACTTTAACTGAAGAGCAATATAATTACATTTATGGATATCTCGAAGGCACGTGATCAATAAAAATTAGATAAAGTATTTTTTTAATATTTTTTTTCTTATTTACTCACTTAAGGATTTAGAATATCTCCAGCATTAACATTATATCCATATACTTCATGTGCTAGAGTTCTCAGACCATCTAAACCGATTGGTTCGCCCTTAAGTTTATTAGATTGCCATATTTTTAAATTATCAAATTCTTTTATTATTTCATTTACATATCTTAATTGAATAAAACGAATATTGTTACAGAAATCACATTTTTTGGATTCAGGTGTAATCATATTAATGTGAACTCCCTCAAGTTTAATATATTTCTTAGTTAAATCTCGTGCTCTTTTTATTTCTTCAAAACTAGGCTTTTCAGCAATCGTAACAAGGCGTAGGGAGCCAACTTGATGGATTAATTCCGTAATTCTTTCACCCCGTTCTTCAAGATCAACAATCATTTTAAATATTTCTTTACCTAATTCTCTCCTTTTTTCATAATTATCAAAAGGCTTAATAAGATTCCTAAATACTTTTGAGAATTTTTTAATTGCTCCTTTAATGGAATTGTAGAAGTTCAAGGAATATTTTAACACAACTTTAACTTGATCCTCTGGAATTTCAAATAACGCAATCATATTTGCTGTTGGTGGAAAATCAGCAACAATAATATCAAATTTGCTGGATTGATCATTTACACCCTCGGCATCTAAAATTTTTTGGAAAAACATTGCATTTTTGAGAGCAAGAGGTATAGAATCTGCAGTAAAGGTTGTATCAATAAATTTTTTTATCTGCGGAATCATACCAACTATTGGCATTTGTTTCATCAAAGTTTTCATTTTTTCAACTAATTCCCGTGTATATTCCTCAGCATAGATATTCGGATCAGGTTCGATAGCCCATAAATTATCCGTTAAAGGAGTTAATTTATTTCCAATCTGTAATCTAAATAAATCACTTATATTATGAGCCATATCAAATGAGATAAGAAGAATTTTTTTGTCAGAAAGTAACTCTGAAAGTAATACTGCTGTAGCGGCACTAATAGAACTCTTACCTACTCCTCCTTTTCCCCCAAGAACGATAATTCTTTCCATGATTTGTTGTAATTTTGAAACATCTAGTTTATTATATCAAAAACAAAAATAACATAAAAAACTAACCAAATAGATTATTTTTTTTTAAATATTCTTTCAATTAGCAAGAAATAAATTGATTAATTAATTTAATAACTTATAATCATCATAAAAATGATGATTTCAATTTCAAATTTATAAATCACAAATAAAAAGTAACAATATCAAATTTATTCAAAATAATTTTTTAACTTTCATAAATTATGTTTGGAAAAAAAAAATTGGAATTTAGAAATTGTTATTAAAATTATGGATGTGATCAAGATTACAAATCAAAATGAATTTACAACTAAATATATAATAGAAGTAAAATTTACCGTTAAAGGTGTTGTGGAAAAAAGCGATATAGTCGGTGCCATATTCGGCCAAAGATAGAATAGAACAAGCCAATTCGGCTAATTCGGCTAAACTGAAGGTCTTCTTTTGGATCTCGATTTGAGAGATCTCCAGAAATCCGGTCGAATTGGGCGGATAGAAGTAGAAACCGAATCTAAAGAGGGGGTTTCTAAGGGTATTATTAAAATTCCGTCCTCATTGACCAGAAAGGAGACAGCATTATTGGCAGCGACTGTTGAAACTGTTTCTCGAGTTGGTCCATGCGAAGCAGAAATTACTCTTATTGAAATTCGAGATGTTCGTGAAAGAAAGCGGAAAAAAATTATAGAACGAGCAGCAGAACTTTTAAAAGAATGGGACCAAAAATCTTTAGAGCAAAGTGAAATAGAAGAAAAAATAGATACTGATATTAAGCTTGGAGAGATTATCTCATGGAGTTCAGAAAATCTTCCTGCTGGACCAGAAGTAGAAAGTAATCCAGATTTAATTATTGTAGAAGGACGAGCAGATGTCCTAAATTTATTAAGAATTGGTGTTAAAAATTCGATTGCTGTTCAAGGAACTCAAGTCCCTAAATCAGTAATTAAATTAGCAAAACAAAAAAAATCAGTAACAGCTTTCGTTGATGGTGACCGGGGTGGAACAATTATTCTTAAGGAACTTTTGCAAGTTGCCAGAATTGATAATGTAGCTAGAGCGCCTGATGGATTTGAAGTTGAAGAATTAACGAGAAAGCAAATGATTAAATCTTTACAAAACAAAAAACCAGCAAAATTTTTTAAGGAGCTTAAGGAAAAAGAGATTATCGAAAAAAACTACAGCGATAAAACAGAAGATATTCAGAAAATTTTAAAGAAGATTAAAGTTAAAGATGAAACTCTAATTATGAATGCAATGCAGAATATTGAAGCAGGTTTCGGGATTGGACTTAGCAAAAACCTCGAAAAGTTGTTTGATATGCCTGTAGGTGAAATTTTTGAAAAAATTAGAGACTTTAAAGATACTCAATATTTGATAATTGATGGAATTTTAACAAAAAGGCTTCTTTCACTTGCAAGAAATATGAAAATAAAATTTATTGCGTGCAAAAATAAAGAAGAAGAATTATTTATTCCTGAGCATATTTTAGTACATTTGTTCTAAAGTAATAATTAATCCCATTAAGAACCATTATTTTCCAAGTGGTATAAACGAGAAGATTAGTTGTATTACATATGAGACAACACCTAGAAGCACGAGTCCAATAGCACAAATTTTAAATACTAAAAAATAGTCTTTTCTTTTAGGTTTGTTTGCAATTTTAAGAATTCTTTTTGAATTCTGGAAAAAAAGGGCTAATCTTCCATATAAGCCAGGTTTTTCCTGCTTACTTTTTTTTACATATTTTTCATATTTCGGGTACTGTGTGTCGGGCACAATAAAAAGAAAGTACTGTCAGATAAAAAGTTATCTGTCAAAATAGCTATTTAACATTAGATTAAATAAAAAAGATGTTGAGTATCAATCAATATCGAGTATATTCGATATGAATAGATCTCGATTAAAAGGTTCTAAGTTTTCATAACTCTGCCCTGTCCCCAGAAATATAATTGGTTTTTTTGTTTCGAAGGAAATAGACAAAGCTGCCCCACCTTTTGCATCGGCATCGAGTTTAGTTAAGATATTTGCATCAATTCCAACGTGCTTATCAAATTCTCTTGCTTGGTATAAGGCATCATTTGCAGCAAGTGAATCTCCGACAAACACCTTACAGTCAGGATTTGAAACTCTACAAATTTTTTGTATTTCTATCATCAGGTTCTTATCTGTAACTTGCCTTCCGGCTGTATCAATTAAAACAACATCGATGTTTTTGGCTTTAGCATGTTCAATGGCGTCGTAAGCAACTGAGGCAGGATCAGATTTGTATTCATGCTTTATAACTCTTATTCCTACATTTTCCATATGATAAGATAATTGTTCGATTGCTGCTGCTCGAAATGTGTCTGCCGCTGCTGCTACAATCGAGAATCCATTTTTTTTTAAAAAATGAGCGATTTTAGCCATTGTAGTAGTTTTTCCAGTTCCATTAACCCCGAGGAAGACAATTACATAAGGTTCGCTTTTTTTTATTTTTATTTCCGCTAGTAAATCAATTTCTTCTTCAGGCGTTAAGATCTCCGTGATTGTTTCTTTTAATACTTCAAATAAGATTTTTTGGGTCGATGTTAAGCGCCCAACTTGTTCTCCTTTAAAAGAATCAATAATCTTATTGCATATTTCATCAGCAGTGTCAATAGCTACATCGTTACTTAAAAGAAGTAATTTTAGATCATTAATGGCATCATCTAACTTTTTTTCTGTTAAAGTTTTTTTAACAAATGATGAAAAAACGTTCTTTAATTTTTCAAGCATTTACTTCTCCATAGATATTTAAAACACAATTAAAAATATAACAAGATTAGTACAAAAAATCTACTTTTATGTATTACTTCTTTGAATAAGTTGAGAAATTTCTTGTAAGTTCACATCTACATTTTGTAGTTGTGTTCTTAAAAATTGAATTTGTTTGTTGTGTTGTTCAATCATGTTATCAAGAAATTCAATAGTTCCATCTAAATCCTTCTCGATTACAACATCATGAGTAATAGCAAGTAAAACTTTCTCCGTTTCTTTAATAGATGCTTTAATATTTACTAATCCTCCAATTGGAACCAATATTTCATCATCTTGACTTATTCCTTCTTTTAAATTTTCTACAGTTCTTTTAGTATTCATAATATTTCCTAAAGAAGCATTTATAATTTCCAATTGCCCTTGAAACATATCACGTTGTTCTTTTAAGTATCGAAATTTTAATAGTTGTTCTTGATATTCCTTAGGAGGTTCCATATTTATCAAATCTTTTATTAATTAATTTTTATTCTGATAATTCTCGAATGAGATAATCTTGAGATTCTTCCAGAGGTATTTCTTTAATTTCTTGTATTGCAATTTGACGTCTATATATCCCAATTGAAGTAATTTGACATAACACCTTTTCAAGAGCGTCTTCTTCTTTCAAAGCACGGACTTCTTTTCTAAACAAATACTTTTTATGATTTTTTTTGTAGTTACCAATAATTCTGAAAATTTTAATCTCTGACATAACTAATTTAAACCACTGCTTCAAAGCTTTTAAAATAGGATAATATTTTTAAAAATATTAAATTTTGTATTTTGCTTCTTGTGGGATTTTAAATCAAATTAGGAATTCAAAAAGATATAACGACTTTTTATACAGAAGCTATAATTGCAATACACTTGTAATTCGCATCATTTCAGGGCCAGTACAATCAACTCCAAAAACCCCACTCTTATCATTTACAATTGCTCCTGAACTTAAATATGGTACACCACGGTTAACTGTTGAAACATCAACTTCATCAACCTTTAAAACGGAAGAGATATAATCGATTTCATCATCAGTTGATAGGGGATGGACTAAACAACCATAATTGTTGGCTAATGATATTGAACCTGGAAGGTAATAATTTGCAAATTCGTAAATAACGGCCTCAACATTCAAAATATCCTCAATCTCAGTCTTATAAGGTTTTAAAAATGAGCTAATTATTGCACCATTATCGTTACATAAGATTAAATTTCCAAACGCATTATCAATTGATTTTAGAATTCCAATCTGAATTGATTCATTCACATATGATTTTAAACTATTGAGTTCATCCTCTCTAATAATATGTGGCACTATAATTCCGTATTTATTCGATACAGAATACACACCTAATAAATTAGAATTATTAATAGTAAGAGGGTAAAATGGTTCTTTGAAGATATTTTTGAATTTTTTAAGTAATTGTTTTAGAAGTGTTGGAGGATATAGAATATAAGAGTTATTAGCAGTTAAAAAAACTCCAATCAAACTTCGACCAAATATTTGAGCCCTTATGATTGCCAGTGCTTCCACTTCCTCTACTTCTGCTCTTACTTCAATTTCCCATTCAAATCATTATATTATTAATTTCTAAAAAAGAGAATAACATCATAGAACTTTTTTAAAGATTTAGAATGCCTTAACTTAAATAAACAACAACTAACCCATCGATGTTTTTAGTTGCCCTTACTTTAAGTTTTCTCGGAGGTTTTTGAATTCCTCGTTCCCAAATCTTTTCATTTACTTCTTGAGTAATTACTAAGGATTCTGGCTTAAAGTGGCGTCTTATGTAATCTTTAAGATATCTAATTGCTTTTTTGGCACGTTTATTTCTCGGACCCTTCCGCGCTTTTACGAGAGGAATAATATATATCCTCTCATCAATAATCTCTTCTTTAGGTGCCTCCACTTCCTCTAATTCTTCTCTTGCTTCAATTTCTTCTTCAAAAATTTCACTTATTTCTTCTTCTTCAGAAATTTCATCTAAACTAAATTCTTCAATCTCTTCAATCTCTTCCTCTAGTTCTTCTTCCTTTTCTTCAGAATCTGCTAATTCTTTTTCTAAATCATCTAAATTAATTTCTTTTTCTTTTTTTGCCATTTTATTTCAATTTAGTCTTTAATGATAAAAATAGTATTTAATCTCGTTTAAGTCTAGTATTCCTCCATGATCTTCTCGAATAAGGGCTAGATCTAACTCTGCGTTTTGTCTTAATAGTAATCCAACTTGGAATTGTTTGGCTTTGCTTTCCTTTTTTAGCTCTTCGCAATTTAGATGGTAAATCTTTATTTCTTGCCATAAATCCTGATCTCCTAAAATAATACTAACTTTTATAATTATTTTTTTATATTAAATTCTTTTTTTCTGTCTAATGAAGAAATTTGTTCTAGAAGTTTTTTAAAAGCATTATCTGGTAAAGGCGTGGCACCTCTTAATTTTCCCGTTTGAAATAATTGAATCAACTGTATTTCTATTTGTTCTGCAAATTGGGGTTTAACAATCCTAATATTTTCTAATCTCTGCCTTCCTTCTTGGCTCAATATCTTTCTCATTAGCTGATATTTTTTAGCTTCAAAATCTTTTTGCTGAGCTTCTGCTATTTGTTGTTGTGCTGCCTGTTGCTTTAATTCCTCTAATTTCCTTCTCCTAATATTGTTTAATTCCTCGTCATTACTCACTCTAAATCCCTAAATATTACAAGTTTTAGGTTTTATGTCTTAAAATTGAATATGACGTTCTCTCTAACAAACTTGTTCCTTCAGCAGATATTATTCTTCCTTCTTTTTCCTTTTTCTCAATTAAATTGGCATTTTCTAATTGTTGTAAAGCAACTCTTATGATTTTCCCACTACCTTTTGCAGAGTGATGCAATCCTGGTCCTTTTCTGTTTCTTCCACTATAAAATTTTCTAAGTTTATTCACACCTATAGGTCCAAATTTCTTTACTTTTCTAAGAATTGAAGCACATCTTATATACCAGAAATTTTCAGAGTCCAGTGGTGCTAATTCTTTAAAAAAGGCGGTTTTCCAAAATTCTGAACCTTTTGGAGGTGAAATTTCAGGAAACTCTTTTAATTTTAGAGCTATTGCTTCGATGAGATGTTCAACCGGAACGACATATATAGACATGTTAATCTTTAATTCTAAATTTCTTTATTAAATATGATACGTTTTAAAAGTCAGAATAAATTAAAAATTTTATCATTTTAAGAACAAAAGATGGGGTATAACGAGGATTTTAAAAAAGTAATGCTTGGAGAACCTCATGTCATTTTGGGTAAGAAGGGGATAACAGAGGAGTATATAAATCACATTCTTAAACTTTTAAAAAGATATAAAATAATAAAAATAAAAGCATTAAAGTCTGTAGCAAATAATTCAAATATAAAAACATTAGCTTACGAAACCTCGAAATTAACAAATTCTTATTTACTAGATGTTAGAGG
>CAZBNW010000047.1:0-18563 GCA_964493385.1 uncultured archaeon
ATATACAGTCAATTGGATATGATAATCGACTGTAACAGTGTTTTCCATCAAAAAAATATATAATTGTATAATAGGTGGAAAAGGTAATGAAAGTTCTTAGAAATTCAGAAGGAATTGAAAAAATAAAGAAAAGAAATCTCTGGGCTTTATTTTTTATGGTATTAATCGCTGGTTTTGGTGATGGTGCCTTTGTCATTGTATATCAGCCTTATTTATTGGATATTACTGGTTCAATTTTTATTACGGGTGTTTTAATTACCTTAGGAATTATTGTACAATTTTTACCAATGCCTTTAGTTGGTAAATTATCTGATCGATATGGGCGTAAAAAAATATGGTTATTTAGTATCCCCCTTCATATTATAGGATTGTTATTGCTAATCATATCTGATAATCTAATACTTATTGTAGCTAGCGTATTAATTTTCTTTTCGGGAGGGGTAATAGGGGGTTTAAGCTATCAATTATTTGTATCTGAAAGTAGTCATGAATCGAAAAAGGGATTAATGTATGGATTTATGTTTTTTGCCTTTTTTGCGGGAGGAATATGTGGAAAATATCTTGTAACATTTAACTTATTCTCTGATGTGCGCTTTTATTTTTTAATTTACATAATAATTTTTATTTTTGAATGGATTATTCAACTTTTCATAATTACCAATCCTAATTCTGTTACTGTGAATCGAGAATTAAATTTAACTGAGTCTTACAAATCTAAACAGAATATCTGGAAGAAAATTTTTAAAACTCCTCAAACTAAGATAATATTAATTTTTTTTGCAATAGACATTTTTATTTGGAATATTTCAGGTTCAATTTACACTGCTGGATTGAGAGACCAATATCATCTTACATATGAAGAAATTGCGTTTATATCAATATGGTTTAATATTTCCAATATGGTTTTTCAAATTCCAGGAGGACATCTGGCAGATAAAATCGGAAAAAAGAAATCCTTAATTGTAAGTGAAATTTTTGGTTTAGGATATTTTTCACTTAATATATTAGCTTTTCTATTTTGGGCAGTAGGGCTTGCTTCATTTCTATTTTTATTTCTAATAATTGGTCAAATTTTAGTGGGTATATCTGTATCCACATTTATAGCCTCTGAACAAATGATTCTTACCAATTTAAATGAAGATGAATCAAGAAAAGCTGAATCATATGGGATTATTGCGTTTATAAGGGGTATTTTTCTTCTACCTACAGGAATATTTGGAGGATACCTTGTTGAGTTTATACATTATATTGTTCCTTTTATCATAACTGTAATAGGAATTCTATTTTTGATATGGTTTTTATCCAAATATTTCTATGACAAAATATAAACTTTTTTCGAAAATAATAACAAATATAATTCTTCGATTATTCAATTCTTTGGTTTTATAATTATTTTATAATAAATTAAGAAATTAAGGTGTAAAAATGGGAAAATTAGCAAGACGAATAGCCATGGTTGGAGCGGGAATGAGTAAATTTGGAGCACATTTTCCTCATAAGAGAAATCCAGACTTATGGGTTGATGCATGGCTTGATGCAATAAGTAGAGTTGATAATGGCATTGACCCTAAAGATATTGATGCTTGTTATGTAGGAAATTATTCTTCAGATTTATTTAATCATCAAGGACATCTCGGACCACAGATGGCAGATTTAGTAGGTTTAATTCCAAAACCAGCAGGTCGTTTTGAAGGCGCATGTGCGAGTAGTGGTATTGCACTACGCCAGGCAATTTTAGCGATTGCATCAGGAGTTCATGATGTTATCGCAGTGTCTGGCGTTGAATGTATGACAGAACAACCAACTGTGAATGTAACTGATGTGTTAGCTACAGCATCAGACAGTTTATTCGAGTATCCTGCTGGAGCAACATTTCCAGGGTTATATGCAACTCTAGCGTCAGCACACTTTCATAAATATGGAACTACAGTTGAAGATTTAATGAGAGTTGGAATAAAAAATCATGAAAACGGGAAAGAAAATCCATATGCTCAAATGCAGAGTTCAATTGCTGATATGATGAAAAGTAAAATAGCAAAAATCGAAAAATCAGGAGGAGAAATTCCAGATTGGAAGGATGAATTTGATTTTCTTAAAAGTAGATCAAATCCAATAATAGCTTACCCGTTACGCTTATTTGACTGTAGTTTGATTACTGATGGAGCAGCTTGTGTATTTTTAGCAGCTGAAAAAGTAGCAAAAAATTTTACTGATACTCCAATTTGGATCTCTGGTACAGGCCAGGGTAGTGCAGCGCTATCTTTGCATGATAGAAATGATTTAACTAGTTTTATTGCTTCAAAAGAAGCAGCACGGCAAGCATATGAAATGTCAGGTTTAAAACCAAAAGATATTCAGGTAGCAGAAGTCCATGATTGTTTCACTATTGCAGAAATTGTCGCTTTAGAGGATTTGGGTTTTTATGAAAAAGGTAAAGCTGTTGAAGCGATTAAAAATGGAGAGACAAAGCGAGATGGGTCATTGCCAATAAATACAAGTGGAGGTTTAAAAAGTAAGGGACATCCTGTCGGTGCAACTGGAGCTGCATTTTGTGTAGAAGTCTTTAAACAAATGAGGGGCATTGCAGAAAGAGATAGGCAGGTGAAATTTGATGTAGAACGTATGTTAGCGCATAACCTAGGTGGATCAGGAGCCACATGCGTTGTAACAATATTTGAAAAATAAAGGTGAGAAAAAAATGTCTGAAAGTGAGAGAGATTTTACTATTAAAAGTTATATAGATTTTTTAGCTGAAAAGAAATTAATGGGATCAAAATGTAAAGATTGTGGCGCTATGTATGTTCCAGTTAGAAAACTCTGCACTAAATGTAATATTGCAAATATGGAATGGGTGGAAATGTCAGGGAATGGTAAACTTGCTGCTTTTACTAGTATTACAGTAGGAACACCTTTTTTTGTGGAAAAGGGGTATGATAGAAAAAACCCTTATTGTTTTTCAGTAATAAAGCTTGACGAAGGCCCAATGGTAAGCGGACAATTAATAGGTGTAGACGAGAGTAAGCCTGAAACAATTAATATTGGAATACCTGTTAAGGCAACATTTATTGAAACAGAAATCAGAGGCGAAACAAGAGTAGATTTAGGCTTCGAGCCCGTTTGAACTTATAATTTATTTTTTTTTCTTTCTTCCATCTTAGTTTATATATCTGGTGAAAATCATCCTATCTTTGAGATCTGGCCTCCATCAACGGGGAGTATTACTGAAGTAATAAATTTTGCCTCATCTGATGCCAAGAAAAGTGCAGCATAAGCAGTATCCCAAGCATCACCCATTCCCCCTTTTAGAGGAACCATACTATTCCTAATTTTGATAATATTTTCCTTAGGCCTTCCTGTGGCCCTTGCCATTCCTTCAATAGCTATAGGGGTGTTTAGTAAGCCTGGCATAATGGCATTCACACGAATACCTTTTTTAGCATATTTCATGGCTAGTTGGTGAGTTAAGGAATTCACCCCCGATTTTGAAATTTTATAAGCTACATATCGTACGGCACACACAGCTGCTGCAGAAGAGATATTTATTATAGAACCACTTCCTTGTTTTTCCATAACAGGTAATACATACTTACATGTGAAAAACATTCCCTTTAGATTAACATCAAAAATCTTATCCCATATCTCTTCACTTAGATTTACTAAACTTCTGTCTTCCTCACCGATTCCAACATTATTGACAAGAATATCGATCCGATCATAAAACTCATTACATTTTTCAGCTATTCTTTTACAATTATCCTCCTTCACAATATCTACTTCAAAAACAAAAGATTCTCCACCCTCCTTATCAATCATGGATTTAGTTTCTAGGGCAGAATCAAGGTTCTTATCAACAAGCATTACTTTGGCTCCCTCACGAGCAAAAAGAATTGATATAGCTCTTCCGTTCCCAATAGTATCTCCTGGTTGTTGTCCTGCTCCAACAATTATAGCTACTTTATCCTTCAATCGGTTTCCCAATTTTATTCCTCCTCTTTATGCCTTTTTAGAAGATTCAAAAATTAAATAATCAAGGTAATAGACAAAAATTCCTTATTATAAATAAATATTAATGTAAATATGATAAATTTTTTTCAAATTTCTTATAAAAAAAGGGATAATGATAAAGCTAGCTAATTGCCGTTCAAACTCATTATTTTCCGGTGATTACTGATAAATAAAAGATATAATATCCTTATAATAGTCGTTTTTGCCTTTATAGCAATTCTTTCAATTCTTTTTGTATTTTTTCCTTCAAATAATCTAAGCGTTCAAAATTATGACATTGAATTAGAATTTGATGGAGATAATGCCTTTATCTATGTTCAAGATCAGTTAGATATAGGATTTCGAATTCCGGGAACACAAGAACGTGTTAATTGTGCTAATTATTTTATTACAAAATTTAAAGAAATTGACAGCAATTTCAATTATGTTCTTCATAATTTTACCTCTCATTTAAATGAGTGTCAAAATATCCTTTTTAAATTGAATGAAAACTATAGTAACATAGTCATATTTGGAGCTCATTATGATTCACGTGCGAAAGCTACAAAAGATCCGATTATTTCAAATAGGAGTAATCCTGTTCCAGGTGCTAATGACGGTGCAAGCGGATCTGCTGTTCTAATCGAACTTGCTAAGGTAATCTATGAGCGTAGAGTAAATTTATCATGCCAAATTTGGTTTTTATTCTTCGATGCTGAAGATCAAGGACTAGATGAAGGTGGTTATGGGATAGACGGTTGGGATTGGTGTGAAGGCTCTCAGGCATTTGTTAATGATATTGGTAATTTTTTTAATTCAGAAACAGAAAGTTTTGATTGTATGGTTTTATTAGATATGGTTGGAGGTGTTAACTTACAATTTATTAATGAACAATATTCAACATCCTCATTATTAGATGAACTATTTGCAATTGGAAGACAATTGGGTTATACTTCTCAATTTCCAATGAATCCTAATAGTGCTTCAATAATCGATGATCATAGAGCATTTTTAAATTTTGGTATTCCTTCAGCAGATTTAATAATAAATTTCTGGAATAATCCTGATTGGTCGTATCATCACACTACTCAAGATGATATTTCCCATATTTCAAACTTCAGCCTTGAAATTACTGGAAAAACTGTAGAACAATTTATCTATAATAATTACTTTGAAGATTCTTCTAATACATATCAAGGGAATTATCCTTGGAATGAGGATATAAATGTTATAGATCCTGAGATATTAATAACTCTTATAATTATTATCGCTTTTGTCGGTGCTGTTATTGTAATATTGATTGTTTCAAGATATATTTCAAAAGAAAGAATTAAACTTAAAGATTGAAAGCGATATAATTAATTATTATCTATTTCTTAACACCTAGAATTGCTCGATGGTTGGTTCTATCGTCATAGATTTCTAATAAATTAAACGAGCTAAATAGATCATTAATTTCTTCTACTATAAAAAAATGATGAGGAAGTCCTTTTTCTGGACCTGCTTGTGGGATATAGGTACCTTTCTCAATTTTTTTTAACTCCCACTTATCTATGTTTGATCCTCCTCCTAGTTTTGGAAAAGTAATATATATTATTCCTTTACGTTTTAAGATTCTCTCAATTTCTTTGATAGTAAATATAATATCTTTCATTAGATTATGATGGATTACTTGAATTGAAATAATAGCATCAAAAAAGCCATTGTCATAAGGAAATTTATGCTCCATTCTATGTACTTGTAATTCTGCTTTTTCGTTTTCTTCATTGAGCCATTCTTTTGCAATCTCTAAAGCCTTAGGTGAGGCATCCAAACCATATACATTAAATCCTTTCTTAGATAGATATATAAGATGGCGCCCTGTTCCACATCCAAGGTCTAAAACTCGTCTAACTCCTTTTTCTTTGAATAATTTAATTATTCTCTCTATGTCAGGATGAGGTTCCGTGAAAACTCTACCTTTTTCAGAGAAAATCTGGTCCCATTCCGGCATAGTTAATAATTACTTTTTCGAATTAAGTTGTAAAAAAATAGTTAGTGGGAATACTCATAAAAATATCTTCCATATTTAACCTTAAAAGCTTCTGCTACTTCATCAGTTTTCGGGCGTATAAATTCATAACCATCTTTAATAGTTTCGTAGGTTACTGGTAAAGGACCAAGAATTTCACCATCAACTTGACATAGATAAGGCTCATCTTTAGGATTTTTCATTTCTATTCTAACTTTTTTACTCCGATATTCATTCACATTAGGGTGAGGCAATAAAGATGCAGAATACATTCTCTTAAACTGTAATATTAACTTTATTTTTCCAATGTTTGCAACACTAATATCAAATAAACCATCATCTACTTGCGCTCTTTGACAAATATACATTCCACCTCCATAAGATCCCCCATTTCCAACCGCTACTAAGTTTGCATAACCCTCGTAAGTGTCATTATCCATCTTCACGATTAATTCTTTTTTCTTCCAAGAGAATACTGTTTTAAGGACCATCATATTATAATTTTTCACTTCTTCTTCATTAACCCTTCTTGCTACTTCAGCATCGAAACCCTGACTTCCTACTCCTAAAAAGTAGCGTTCAACCCCCTCATCAGTCTTGGCAAATCCAATATCTGATTTGCTTGAATTACCTTCCGCAATTATTTCACATGCTCTTTTAATATCTGGGATTACACCAATAACAGCAGGGATATCATTCCCAGAGCCCATAGGAATGAATCCGCATAAAGCACTCGAGTTAGAGGTTATAACTCCATGCAATACTTCATTACATGTACCATCTCCACCAGCTCCTATTACTCGATATCCTTCCTTAGCAAGTTGATTAGCTAATTCTAATGTATGACCCGCATATTCACTTTTAAACAACTTATATGAAACATTTAAATTGTCTAAACATTGACATGCATATTCAATATCTTCTTGTGCTTTTTTTGCCGTACCAGCAATAGGATTGTAAATAATAGCATAATCTTCCATATTTATCAAATTCTATAGTAATTTAAAATTTCAAGATAACTTAATCATTATTTTAAATTATAAACTATTTAAAACTATTTTTAATTAATGTCTAGAAAAAGTGTTTAAATTTAATGAGTTCTCCATTCATATCCGCATTCTGCACAGCAGTTCTTTTTCCCGTATATTTTAGGGTAATCCATAAGAATTACAGTCTTATCATCTACTTCGTGAATTAGCCCATCATTTCCGCAACTTGGACATTTTTTACGACCAACTTGATCCTTCATTAGTAAGATGCTGCTATCATAGGAGTCATATGATAGATCACTTTGATTCGTCTCTAAATGTGGTTCAGTAATTTCTATATTCTGTGCACTTTTAATAACCTTTGTCTCATTAATATCTAAGAGTTTTTCTTCGTTCACCATTATGATGTATCCTTTAACTATTGAATTAATTTCATCGTTTTTTGGTAATCTATCATATTTTTCTATAAAATTCTCAAGAAATGTTTGAACATCTTCATTTTTGATGACATATCCTCTTTCATCAATTAAACTTTTGATTTCCTCAAAAATTTTATCTTTTGAAGGTATTGGTCTCATAATTTTTCCAATATTTTTAGAGTTGTTTAATTCTTTTTCGAGTTCATTCCATAATCGTCCCACTTGAGTATCCGTTAATTTTCCTTTTATTTGAATATATACTCTTTTTTCAGGTTCTTGTAAAATTGTAATTCTATTATTTTTTTGTGTCTCTGTATTAATATTATTATCAAAGTAGTTTATCCTGAGTAAAGATCTTCCCAATCTTTTAGTGTTAGTTGATAAAGATAACTTTTTTTCTAAAATATTTTCCATAATTTTTTGAATATCGCTATAATTTTTATCTCGTATGTCAAATGATTGACTTCTCTCAAACATTTTAAAGTTCTTAACCCTATTAGGAATGCATTTATTCATTCAATATGGATAATTGTATTCTAGACATGTTTATTTAAAATGTTACTCTTCTGAAATAATTCAATTCCACAATTAACTAATGGAAAATATCAATATTCCAAATTTCATTCACTATTTTAAGAAAATTTATATTTGTATTATGATATAACTTGACCATAGAACAACGTATTTTTTTGTTATGGAACAAAAGTATCTTAAAAAGGGTTTTAATAAGAAAAAGCTGAAGAAAAAGAAATCATCTTCAAAGAGAAAAATCATTATTGCAATTGTCTTAATAGTTTTTGCGTTTTCAGGATCATTTTTAATTTATTTTATAATGCAAATTACACTAAATACTACAACACCCATGGTCGTTGTTGTTTCAGGCTCCATGGAACCAACGCTGTATAAGGGAGATTTATTGTTTTTGAAAGGAAAAGATCCTGCTACGATAAAGAATGGGACCATTATTGGTAAAGAAGGAGACATAATTGTTTTTGACGCTCATGGATTGTGGATAAATCCACCCGTTGATCCAATAGTTCATCGAGTTATTGATAAGAAATATGATAATGCTTGGTTTTTCCTAACAAAAGGGGATGCAAATCCGAGTCCTGATGAAGCTTGGGTTCCAGATAATAAAATTTTAGGAGTTGTTGTGGGAAGAATTCCTTATATTGGCTGGGTAAAAATTATTCTCACGGATTCCGGGTTGTTAATTCCACTTTTAGTTATTGTCTCCGCTTTACTTATTATAAGTATTATCTGGGATTTTGTTAAAAAGGATGATGATGGCAAAAGTAAAAAGAAAGGAGAAAATCGACAATTATTTGACCAAAAATATATGGAAGATGATTCAGTAGAAGAAGTCGAGTTGGACTATACTAAACACGATTAAATTAACCTTTAAATCTGGTTTTTAATTAAAATTGTTTAAAAATGAGTTTATATTATTCAATTATACTTCTAATTTAATATATTGAATTAAAAAAAAAAAATAAGATTATTAGGTGAAAATTTAAAGGCATGGACCCCTCCAAGTAAATTTATTGTAATTCTCACCTTCCTTCTAATGGTATTTGGGATTTTCATCTTTCTTGATCGAGCTTTGATATTTTCGATTCCTCCTTTATTACCAACATTTCTTATTGGAACTTATGATGGATGGTTTATAATTGCCTTGGTTCTATTTTTTCTCACTTGGTTTCTCTTCTTTCTAGCTATAAAACTAAAGGGTTTATAATTATATATAATAAAATCTTTTTTTTTTTAATTAATTTGATGCTTCCAAACTACAGAATCCAAAATATTTATTATGTTAAAAAAATTGAATCAGAAATTGCTACAATTTATCAAAATTCTTTATTAATCTGACAATAAAATTTAAAATCTTTCCTAAATTTCAAGAAAATGTTATTACGTAATTTAAAATCAAAAATACGATAAAACTTCAATACGTAATACGTAAACGCAAAATAGCAAAAAAGTAAAATAATACAATAAAAAATTAAAAACTAAAGAGGAAATTAAAATGTCAAAAGAAGAAAATGCTGTCTTTGTTGGTCGTCGCCCTACCATGAATTATGTGATGGCCACTATGATGATCCTTAATAAGGGTGAAGAATGTACTGTGAAAGCCCGAGGTAGAGCTATTTCTCACGCTGTTGATGTTTGTGAAATTTTAAGGAATAGATTCTTAAAGGGTACAGAATATAAGGACATCAAATTAAGCACAGAAATATTAGAAGGGGAAAATGGACAAAATAACAATGTTTCAAGCATTGAAATTGTACTTGCTCCTCCAAAATAAACAGTGAAATTAAATTCACTTCGCTGAAACATAATAACACAATTTTTCTTTTTTTTTTTATTATTTTTCTCATATGAAATAATAATAATTAATTTTGATACTACTAATTCATTTAAAAAAATTAAAGTTGTAAAAATCAACGTATGATTTTTCATTTGGGAAGGAAGAGAAGAAGGTCATATATTAATGTGTTATTATTTTTGAAGATATTCTCTTGTTAATAAACCTCTTGATACTACAATAATATCAATTCTATCCTAAATTTTCTCAAGAGAAAAAGGAAATGATAAATTTTTGGTAAAATCACAAACATTTAATAATACAGTTAGGAAAATAATAATTAACAAAAAATAATTTGTTTTAATTTTAAATCCGATTTTTAATAAAATCAATTAAAAAAATTCTAAAAGAGGAAGATAAAAATGGCAAAAAAAGGCGCAGAACCTTTATATGTTAAATCAAAGGTAAGAGAATTCATTAAGGGGAAAGGGTGCAATACAAGCAGCGGGGTTCTTGATGGGGACACTTTAAACACAATTATCATGGAATTGCTTGATAATGCCGTAAGACGAGCAAAAGCAAATAATAGAAAGACAGTAAAAGCAAGAGATTTATAAATCAGCTTGCTTAAAAAAATTTTTTTTTTCTTTTCTATTTTTTAATGAGAATTTTAATTTTTTAAATAGTAATTGAAGGTTTTTCATACTTAGCTCTGCTTATTCCAGTAGATAGATCCTTCTCAACTATTATTTTATAGGTATATATATCCTGCGGAATGGCAGTATGAGTTATAAGAAAAATTTGAGAAAATGATTTAGATTTTATTAGATGCTTGAGAATTCGTTCTCTTCGAGTTTCATCCAACGCAGCTAAAGGTTCATCTAATAGAAGAAAATCAATCTTTGGATTTTTTTTTGGTGAATCTTTTGTTGGTCGAATTGAACTCATTAACTCTGATATTGCTAAACGCAGAGCGATTCCCAAAGCAGTGCGATCTCCGCCTGAAAGAACCTCAGTTGATTCATATTCACCATTATAATTATCTCTAATTTTTAGGGACAAACTAGTTTTTCTAGTTCCACTTAAATCAAGCAATAGATCACTATATTGCCCAGAAGTAAAATCTTTAATATACTTATCAGTGGTTAGAGCAATATTTTTCACAAGTCGTTTTACAACCATATATTCTGTAACAAATCTACGGACAAACTCCTTTGCTTTATTAATATGATCAATATCGACTTCATACTCTCCTATTTTTTTTGCTAAATCTTCCATTTTTCGAATCTCATTGTTCAATTGTCCAATTCTCTCCTGGTTGATATGTAATTTCATTTGTTTCTCATTTAAATCATTTAATAGTGCCTTTAACTCTATAGAAAGTCTTTCTTTTTCAATCGAGAGTTTTTTTACCCCTTCAATAGAGGAGTCTTTGAATTTAACCCCGTGTTTTAAAAGGAAATTTTTTAATTCACTTTCAATTTTCCTTAATTCAGATTCATATTTTCTATAATTATCGAAATCTTCTTTAAGATTTTGGTGTATAGTTATCCTTTCTTTAATTTTATCCAGTTTACCTTGAAATGGCTTTATCTCTTTATCAAAATTAGTCAAAATTTTTGAGATAGAATCAATCTTTTCTTGATTTATTTTGATATCAGCAGTGAATTTTTGAATCATTTCATCATAATGTTCTTTAGTTAACTCATTTTGACAAGTGGGACATTGTGCAATTTCTTTTCCCTCTTCCCTTTTCGTAAATTTTAAGCTTTTTTCCATTTTGCTCATAGACTTTTTGATATCTTCTATTCTTCCTTTCGTTTTCCCTAATCCTCTAAATGTAGCCTCTCTTTTCCTGTCTAGTTCATCTTTTTTACTTTGTATATTTAATTTATTATCGTTTAGAGTTTTTATTTTGTTTATAATAGCATCTTGAGAATCAAAGTCTTCTTTACTTAGATCTGTTTTCTTAATTTTAATTTTAAAATCATCTTTATATGATAAAAATTTTTCACGAGTAATTTTATTTTGATTATATAAATTTTCTAACTCTGAAATTAATTCATTTGAAGGAAAATCTCTAATTTTTTGTTCATAAATCTCTTTTTTTTTCTCTTGTTCTGTAATTAGTTTTTTGAATTGATTATTTTCTTTTTCAATGCGATTTATATCCTCATTAATTCTTTCGATGGGCACCCTTGATTTTTCAAGATTTTCTTTTTCATATTTTTTTCCTTTAGATTCATTATCTAAAAAGGAAAGGGCATCATCTATAATATTTAAACGAAATAAATCAATAATCATCTCTCTTAACTCTGCCCCTTTTTTATTTGCTAATTCTTCGACTTCACCTTGTCTCACAAAGACAGTACTCATTGCTTGTTCTGAAGATATTTCAAAGAATTTTTCAACATTAAATCTTTTTACTTCTTGGTAGATCTTCCCTTTCTCAATCCATTCAAACAATTTTGTAGTAATACTCCCGGTTCTACCCCACTTTCTATAAATATAATGCTTTTTTTTATCGAGGGTAAAATATACATAAATCTCTGATTTTTGAGCCCCATAGGTTATGAATGATGCTGCATTTCGACCTTTGAAAATTTTAGGTCCAAAAAATGCAAAGAGGATTCCTTCTAAAATAGATGATTTTCCATAGGAATTCCTTCCGCTTATTAGAACCAATCCATCTGGAAATTCTTCAGCACCTTTAGGTAAATTCAAACGTTTATAACCCATGAAATTTTTGAAATTTAGCTTAGTGATTAGCATTGATAAACTATACCTCTTTTTCTTTTTCCATTATTCTTAATGCTTTTTTTATCGCCCTCATTCCAAATTCAGTCAATTTATTCACATTGTATTCTGTTATATCTTCACTCAGTTTTTCGTTCACAAACTCTTTAAACTCATCATCTGGTTTTTCAAGGATATAATCTTGGATTCTCCCCGCACTTATATCACCCTCAACAAAATCTGATGTATCAAAGATTTTCCATATTAACTGTAAGATATTATATTCTTCGGGTTGCGAAAAATATTCTCTTCTAATCTTAGCCATTAATTCATTTAGTTGCCAATTTTTTTCAAATGTAATTTCTCCTTCAAATTGAAATTTTAATCTTGCCGCAGTTTTATGGTTAAATTCCTCATTTAATGCATACTTGTTTACTTTATCTTCGATTTTTTTTATCAAATCTTCTGAAGAATCTTGTGGAGAAACATCAATTTTCATAACTTCAAAAACCCTTTTTAGTTTCTTATCAGTGAAAACGGTTTTGATAGTTAATTCTTTAGTGTAATCATCAATCTCAACAATTAAATAACTTTGATTTTCATATCTTTCTTTGAAATTCAATGGTAACAAACCACCTGAATAATATCTATTTTTAGATACTTCTTTATACCCATGTTCATGTCCTAATGCAATATAATCATAATCAAAATCATCTTCCCTTACTTTCTTATGTATTGTTTTTTCTTCTCCATACTGTTTAGTAAATGATCCATGGGCAACAGCGATATTATTATAATCATCGTTTTTGGGTGGATTTTGATTATTTATCCATTCATTATAAGCTGCTTTGTAAGTTTTGTGACTTTTAAATTCAAAATATGGAAATAAGTAGAATCTTGTTTTTTTATCTGGAAACTCCAATGACAAAGAAGTGTTCGATTTAATTGCTTCTAACAGATCCCTCTCTTTAAAATAATAGAGATTTGGATATTGATCTCTATTAATATGAGATTCAAAAGGAGTGTAATCATATCTCCTAAAAACTCCATGGTTTCCTTCTATATAAATTAAGGGAACTTGATTTTTAGTATTATTAAAAAATAGATCTAAACCCTCCTTTAATATTCTTCTTGCTGGTTCTGGTGGAGGATATGAACTATAAATATGGGGATGATGAAACATATCTCCACAATGAATCAAAAAATCAAGATTATCTACTTTAGAAATATCTACAATAACTTTTAAGAAAGTTTCATAGAGCTCTTGTTCATAAGGTTTAGTATAATTATCAATAGCCCATTTATTGATTGTTCCTCTTCTTGCTCTATATCCTAGATGAGTATCTGCCATATGAATTATTTTTACTATAATTATCACCTTAATTATTTTAGGAGAAATTTTTTTCTAATAGATTGGAAAAATAATTTAGTATGCTCGCTGAATCTCATTTCAAAAATTTGATTTTCAAATTTGTTTCGCTCGGATGCTAATAATTGACTAGCAAAATGTGCATCTTTTAAACATATTGGATAACCTTGAGGCGAAAAGGCTCGGAGATTTTCAATAATATTAACAGCTTCTAGAGTACTTAAATAATCTGGAATATCAAACCTCAATGCAGATGCTGATTCTTGTAATCGAGTAATATAGGTATTGCTCTTAGTATAATGTAAGATCTGTGGTATCCTCACTAAAAAAGGAGAATTCAGGATTGTTTTTTCCCAAGAAGGTAAAATAAACCTACCTTCCATATCTCGTAATAAACACCTTTTAGAAATACTATAATATTTAATATTATAATTTTGAGTAAAATTATAAAAAAAGTCTGTGAACTCCTTAGGAGGGAATTCGAAATGTTGAAACATGTGGATTCCATCTCCTAAAAATAATACATTTTTTTTTTTACCCCAATTACTTACTTCTTTTATCCTTATTAAAGATTTAAGGATCTCATCAGAATTACGTATCCTATTAATAACATGTTCAAGTTTTGGAAGATTATAGGTTCTATCATGTACTTTTTTATCAATTATTTTCTTGTAAGCTTCAAACCAATCATAAATTTTATCAATATCAAATTTTAAAGGACCCACATAGAAATTTTTTTTAAGAATATTAATGAAGTTCTCAATAACTTCTTTATATAATGTTAATTTATGTCTATTATCTTCAATATATGCTGTTATAGGCTTATACATTATTTTTTCTCTTTTATATTTGCCATCTGTAAAAGAGATTTGACCTTCTCCAAATTTACATATCAAAAGTTTCGCATAATCACTTGTACGAGGACATGTTTTAGAACTTTCATCAAATCCTATAATCCTAATTTTATTTTCAATATATTCTTCTAAAATTCTTCTAATTGGTCTGTAATCCATTTCATAATAATTTTTATTTGCATTTGCGTATTTTAGTTGAGGATATAATTTCTCCGCTCCTTCAGAACCTTTTTTTAAAAGTATTTCTTGTTCTGAAAAAAACTCACGCTTTTCTTCATCATTGTAAGATAACATTCCACTTTGAATAAAATCACGAATTATTTCAATTTCTTTATCATTGCTATCACTAGGTCGTGAATTAAGAGAATTTTTTAAAGAAATTAATTCAAAATTAAAAGAGATGATTTATCACCTAATTATTATTTTTAATTAAGGAAGACCCGTTGGTGGGGGTGAACCTCCTCTAGCTTTAATTTCTTCAGCATATTTTTTATATATTCTTTTTGACACTTCTTCAAAATATTCATCATAAAGTGGAACTTTTAGTTTTTGGAAATTTGTTAGCCAAATACTTGATATTAACGCAATTCCTACAGTTCCAGTAAGAGATTCAATATCACTATATTTAATTCCACCACCTAAGGTTTTAGCAGCAACACTTTTTTCTTTGTCAGATCTTAATGGTAGATTTATGACAGTATTCATATTCGATAAAATTGTATTATCAATAGGCGAATACTGCTGAGAAATTACTTCAAGAGCTAAATTAAACTTTCTTCCTTGACGTGAAATATCTTTAAACACATTATTATACTTCATCAAATCAGATCTCAAAATACTTGGAGCTTCTTCAATTGTAAAGATAACTACAGGTAAATCTAACGGATCTTTCAATTTAGAACCTGTTTTGACATAAATTTTTTTTAAATTTCCTTTAAAATTATCATAAAAAGATTTTGGTAATCTATGTTCTAACTTCTTCTCGAAATTAATATAATCTGTTGAAGATTTTAAAGCTTTACGGATGTCAAATAGTGTTCGTGCAAGAATACTATTAAACAGGAATTGTTCTAAATCTGAAATCATTGAAACATTAAAAATAACTAATCCTCCATTTTCTAATTTCTTAATTATTTTAGTCAATTTACTACTTGATTTTGATTGAAAAATATTAGAATAATTCAACCAATGCAATCTTCTTTTAACTGCAGCTAAGGTTTTTTCACTATGCTTCCCTGGTGGTGTATATACATCGTCTAATAATGACTCAATGAAATCTTCCTTTTTATCCCGATGAGCTGAATAAATAGCACCAACTTGTAAATCATTAAAAGAACCAATAGCAAATAAATCCTCTGGTCTTATTTCTTGAAGGTTTATAATACAAGGTTCCGCCATTCCTTTTAGTTGAGCTGGTGGAATTCCCTTATTAGGATAAAGATAAAACCAATCTCCAAATAATTCTTCATTACCCTGAGCGGCTTTATAAATATCATAAACACCATATTTCACACATCCTAATGCATATTCATCATGGACATCAATTGCAAGCATCGAGGATTTGAGACCTTTATTGTCTAAAATAACTTTAGCATTATGTTGTAATAAACCATCAATAAAAACTTGATTTAAATTAGATTTACCAGTTCCAGTTGCTCCTGCTATAAAGAAATGGTAGTTCAAATATTTAAAAGGAAAAAAAACACTCACATCTGATTCTGATGCTAAATTACCCATAAAGATACCATCAGGAGTAAATATTTGTTTTAGAAATTCTGATTTATCATCTTGAATCTCAGATATCTTCATAGAATGTGGTTTTAATACTCCTTTTTCCATAATATCTTCAATTTCGAAGAATACATTTGTAGTACATTGTTTTTCAATTTTATTCTTTTTATCTTTTTCAATAAAAATAATCGGTCGACCTTGTATAACATATTGTAATTCTGATTCTAATTCAGCTTTTATATAATTTGTCATTTCTACATTTCTTAATCTTTGACGAGTAAAAATATAATCTGCGATTGTTTGTTCATTTAAAATCTGGACAATTATTGTATATTCTTTTTTCTCCTTTTCATCTTCTGCTTCTAATTTTAAAAACCCATGAAGATGGATGTATTTTTCATAAAAAATTTCAATCGTACTTTCGAGAGGATTAATTCTAATTATCATTTTTATTCCTATTCTTATCTTTTATTAACTAATACTAATATTCAATTTATATAAATAAAAAATTGTATTAATCCAAACTTACATTTGTTATTTGGTCTTTTGCATGTATAATTTGTCTTAATATATAAAGTTCAGAGACTTAACTAGTTTAGTAGTCTATAAAAGATCTATTGCTGATTTGAACAAATCATTTTTATCAATTTTCCCTTTTTTTTTCTGGGGTTTGAATTGGACTGAAGATTTCCTATAAACCTTGGGATTTAATTCAGAAACAAATTGAGATGGTCTTACCATTTGTGGTCCCCGATACGTTTGTCTAATCGAAGGAGATATAAGATATAATTGATCTTTTGCTCTTGTTAGAGCAACATAAAATACTCTACGTTCCTCCTCGAAAGAATCTAGATCACCTATGCTTCTGCTTGAAGGAAATGAATCCTCACATAACATAGGGATAAATACCACTCGCCATTCAAGTCCTTTTGCTCTATGTACTGTAGACAATATCAATGGGTTTTCTTCTTCTGTTTGATCACCTAAATGAACTGTTCTAGATTCTAAATTAGACAAATTTAAACTTAAATTTTCTAAAAATTTTCGAATAGTAGGAAAATTCTGTGCATACACACTCAGTTGATTTAAATCATCCATCCGTTCTTGCCAATTATCAAATTTCGATTTCAAATGATCTTCAAGAACTATTACTAAATTTTTGATGACCTCTGAGGGATTGTCTTCAGGTGTAAGATCTATTAGCTTTTTTGCATAAGAGATTAAATTTTTTATACCTTCCTTAGATATACGAGTTCCTTTTAATTTTTCAGCATAAAACATCTTGTTGATTAACACATTGATTGGATGTTCTACATTGGAAATTGCCTCAAAAATTTTTGAACCAGATGAGATTCCTATACCTTGAATGATTGAAAAAATTCTAGACCAGGAAACTTCATCATGTGGATTCTCAATTATTCGTAAATGAGCTAAAATATCTTTAATATGAGCTCTTTCGAAGAATGCAACTCCCGCTCGAACTTCATAGGGTATGTTTTTTGCTCTTAATTCAAGTTCGATTCTGAGTGAATGAGATCCAGCACGAATTAGTATCGCTATTTCATCTAAATCATATCCATCTGAACGTAATTTTAAAATTTGGTTAGTAATAAATCTCGCTTGGTCCATATCATCTCCTAAATTAACTTGAAATGGCAAAACTCCTTTGGGGCGAGTGGAGCGCATATATTTTTTAAATTGCTTTTCATTATTCTCTATTGAGTTATTTGCTAAATCTAAAATCTCAGGTACACTTCTATAATTATAAGTTATTGTATACCTCTTACAATTCTTATATTTATTTTCGAAATCCAGAATATTATGAAAATTAGCTCCTCTAAATGCATATATACTTTGAGCATCATCTCCGACTGCCATAACGTTATGTTCTGGATTCTGCTTTACAATTTTGTATATAATCTCATCTTGGATATAATTTGTATCTTGATATTCATCAACAAGAACATATTTTATATTCCTAGCAATTAATTGGGCAATTGCTCTTTCGTTCAGTAATTGATTCCAATATATCAATAAATCATCAAAATCTACTAAATTATCTTGTGCTTTCTTAGCTTTATAAATGTTGAAGACTTCTTCTAATTTCTTAATAACAATCTCACTATCAAATTGATTATATTTCCATAAAATGACGTCTCGAATTG
>CAZBNW010000048.1:0-18368 GCA_964493385.1 uncultured archaeon
CTTCAATACCTTTATCAGTAACAATAAAACATCTATTTCCACTTATATTTTCCAAAAAATCTAAAGAATCTTCACCAAATATTATATTAGGACTATAAAAAAACCACATTTATATTTTTCACCTTTAAATTTAAAATTTTTAGACTCGAAATAATAAAAATATTACTTTAAATTGATAATATATTTTTGTTGTTATTAAATTTAATAATTTAATAAACATTATAGTTAATTACTACTACTTAATTCAAAAAGGAACAAAAGGGGATATATTTAAAATCTGAAAATTAGGTTAAATAGAAATGAAAGAATCAGAAAAAGAAAACCTCTATTTCACATTTCAACAAACAATTGAAGATATAATAAAGGATAAACGAAAAAATCCCAAAAATGAAAAATTGCTAAATAATTTTAATGCAAAGATAAATTTAGGCTTTCAAATTGAAGAGGATTATTATTTTTGGGTAAATTTAATCGCGGATGGGGGAAATTATAGCTTGAACAAGGGAAAATTGGATGAATATGATTTAGAAGTTATGGCTGATCCAGAAGATATATTATTCTTCGCAAATGGAGATAATTCAACGCTTCATATGCTCCTTAAAAAGAATAGATTTGGGTATAGAAAATTACGTTTTTCAAAAGGATCAAATGGAAAAAATAATTTTGGTATTCTTTTAAAACTCCCAAAAATTCTTGTTTTAGATTAAGTTCTCATTTACAATCCAATAACTTTTTGATAAGAATTTCTTAAATTTCTTTTTGAATCTGGTTATTCCTTAAAAAGAAGTTAGATACAAAAACTGTGATTTTTCTTGTTTGTTTATCAATTTGGAAGAGGTTTACAACTATTTCTTTTGTTGTCTCATCAACATATAATTCAATAAAAGAAGGAATACCACTTGCTACAAACGACCATGCACCCGTTACACTTCCAGGATTTATTAATAGAATCCCTTTATTTGTGAGAAAGACTTCTTCTTTATGTGTGTGTCCAGAAACTAGAATATTATAATCTTTTTTGATAGCCAGATTTTTTAATTGACTGTGATCTCCTCGTGGTTTAATCTGAGAACCATGAGTTAACCCTATTATTAATTTTTCTTTATCTTCAAAAAAAATATCTAATTTTTGAAAAATTGGTGAATCCCGATTCCCATAATAATAATCCATATTTCCAATTACTTTAAATAGAGTTCGTTTTGTTTTTTGGTTTAAAAAATCAAGAAATTTTGGGAAATTAATTACATCACCAGTAAACAAGGTGTAATCAAAAAGGGTTGTTCCCGTTAATTCATTTATTTTATTATAAATTTGCTCAGGAAGATCTTTGGCACGAATAGGTACATGTGAATCACCTATACACAATATTCGAACCATAATACTATTATCTACTTTTAATTTTTGCTTTTATTTTTTGATTCTTGGACCAAGATCGAAAAATTTTTGATCATTTCTTCTATACTAAGAAAATTTGGTATATTATGCTTACTTAGCAATCGTGAAATTCTTTTAACCTCTCTTATATCACCAACTAAATAAAAAAATAGAGGTTTTGTTGACATCTGATTAAAACTTTCAATTGATTTATCAAAATTACTCATATTTCTGAAGCGGCTTGAGCAAAACATCATACTGAAAACTCCTTCTATCTTAGAATCATCTAATAATGCCTGATATATTTTATTCATTACTATTTCAGGGCTAATTTTATTCATCATTGCTTTTTCCATCGTTGGCCAGATATCTACAAGTGCGAATTGATTTGGAGGCATCCACTCAGGAAAGAAATTTTTAAGAATTTGATAAGTTTTATCGCTTAAAATTGGAAATTTTAATCCATATTGAACTGTTAAATCGGCTGAAATTGTACCCGCACCACCAGATCCAACAACTAAAGAAACATTCCCTTCTTTAGGCAATATCTTGGTTGTACGATATATCATTGAAAATGTATTAGCATATTGAAATAAGTCATGAAAATTTTTTGCGTGAATTATTCCTGATTGTTTAATAACTGCCTTGATCAATTGTGAATTCTCCGCCAGTGCTCCCGTATGACTATGTGATGCTTTTTGTCCTTGTGTAGTTAAACCACCCTTAACTATGATAATAGTCTTATTTGGCATTTTTTTTACTTGTTGACACAATTTAATGAATTTTCGAGGATCTTTGAATGATTCGAGGTATATAGCAATAATATTCACGCTTGGATCTGCTATAAAATACTCCAAAAAGTCTATTTCACTTAAATCCATCTTATTTCCAATCGCGCACGAATATCTAATACCTAGATTAGGATATTTTTCCATTATATACATTAAATAACCACCATTTAACATACCTGACTGAGTGATTATAGCCGTATTTCCACGTTTATATTTAGTAAAAACAACAAAACTTGAAAAAAACCCACCTTTTTCACTGCTTTCACTATTACTATTTCCATCAATCTTGGTGAGCCCCGTACAATTAGGTCCTACAATTCTGATCTTTGAGAAATTATCTGTAATTTTTAAAATTCGATCTCTTAATACAAGCCCCTGATCTCCAACTTCTTCAAAACCAGAGGCTTCAATAATGGCTCCTTTAATACCCTTCTCAATGCATTCTTGTAATAGATCTGGAATAATTCTGTTTGGGACGTAAAAAATTGCAATATCTATTTCATCTTCAACTTCTAATACCGATTTCTTGAATTGTAGGCCGAATAATTCGCCGTCAGAGTTAGGGTTTACTGGGTAAATTTTTCCTTTAAAATTATTTATTATTAAATTATTTACAATGCGGTGCCCACCCTTCACTGGATTTTTTGAGGCACCAATTACAGCGACAGATTTAGGATTTAAAAATAAGTTAATTATATTATTATTCGACAATTTTATAACGCTTTCTTGCTGATTTTAATTTAATTTTCTTTATATTTCTTATATTCTTTTTGAACAAATTGATATATTTCCTTTGCTTTTTCATCGTTTTCAAAATGTTCTATTACAGGAGCTAGAAACTGGTTGAGATATTTTATTACTGCAGGTTTTAAATCAGGAGGATTTAACTTACCTTCAGCGTAATCCTTTTTTAAATCCTCATAAGAAGTATATTCTACATTCCCACCATACTTTTCTGGTCTGTCAACCTTAAAAACATCTACAAGTTCAAAAATGATATATTTACAGTATTCTAAAACTGGATTTTCAGAAACTTGTTTTGGAGGACAATATGCCTTGTTTATTTTGCGTTTTACATCATCAGGTGAATCTAACATAAAAACAGCCGTATCAGGATCGGATTTTGACATTTTAAGTTCTATGGTTCTATCTATTCCTGTTAAATCAGTATCTGGTGGTTTTGTTAAACCCATTAACATATGATGATGTATCGCGACTGGTTTTGGTTTATTTAATTTTGTAGCAACTTCTCTTGCCAGCATATTTACTTTTCTCTGATCTAACCCTAATTGGCATATATCTGCGGGAAGATAGAATATATCTGCCGCCTGCATTAACGGATATAAAATTTGAGAGGCATACAATTTATCTGATTCACTCCTTCCCATTATTTGAGTACATCTTTTAACTCTTTTCAAAGTTGTATCTATACCAATTTTTAATACTAATTCCCAATATTTTGGGTCTTTTACAATATCTGAAGCATAAAGAAATTCTACCTTGCTTAAATCCATTCCACAAACTTTCCAGAGCTCTATAAAAAAATCTCCAACCTTTTTAATTACTTCTAAATTACCACCAAACTTTTTGTTTGCAGCAGCATGCCAATCAGCCACTAGAAATTTGAATTTAATCCCAGCTTTAGTAATTTTATTTACATTAATAGCTCGTAAAAGACCTTGAGCAATATGGATATATCCAGAAGGCTCAAAACCATCATAAGCATATATTTCCTTGTTATGATCGATTTTCCATTCAATCATTTCTCTTAATTCATCAAGGTCTATAATTTCTTCTCCGACTTCCTTTAACAAAGCAATTTTATCATCTAAAGTCAAAGACATATCATCATTCACTAAAGAGTTTATAATTTAGTAAATAAATAAGTTGATATAACCTTTATGGATTTTAGAAATTCAAAAATAATTTGTATAACTAAAATTAGATAATATTAATCTATTCTTTATTTTCTTCAATTACTGCTTGAGCAGCAGCAATTCTAGCCACTGGAATTCTAAAAGGAGAGCAAGAGACATAATCTAAACCTATAGAATGAGCGAATTTAATTGATTGGGGTTCTCCACCATGTTCACCACATATTCCCGTTTTTAGATCAGATCGCGTTTGCTTACCTAACTTTATAGCCATTTTCATTAATTTCCCTACACCATCCTGATCTAAAATTTCAAATGGATTAGTTTCCAAAATCTCCTTGTTGAGATAAATTGGAAGAAATTTTCCCTCAGCATCATCTCGGGAAAACCCAAATGTCATCTGTGTTAAATCATTTGTGCCAAAAGAAAAGAATTCTGCTTCTATTGCGATTTCATCTGCTGTTAATGCAGCTCGTGGAATTTCTATCATAGTGCCAAACTTGTATTCTAATTCTACATCATAACTTTTTATCGTTTCTAAAGCTACTTGTATCAATTGAGCTTTGACATACTGTAATTCAGAAATCATCCCTACTAAAGGAATCATAACCTCGGGTATAACATCAATACCCTTCCGCTTAAGTTCGCAAGCAGCTTGAAATATTGCCTTTACTTGCATCTCGTTGATTTCAGGCCATACAATTCCAAGACGGCAACCTCTCAAACCCATCATTGGATTTTCTTCTGATAAAGATCTAATTAAAGAGATAACTTTATTCTTCTCTGTGATTTCATCATCTAACGGGCTCGCATTTAATAATGATCTTGATAAAGCATTTGTCATTTTAAGTTCTTGACGTTCTAATAGAACAGTAGATAACTCGGGTAAAAATTCATGCAGAGGAGGATCTAATAATCTAATTGTTACAGGTTTTCCTTCCATAATTTTAAATATTTCAAGAAAATCTCCTTTTTGCATAGGTAATATCTTGTCAAGAGCATCCTGTCGGTCTTCTTTTGTTCTTGCCATTATCACTTTCTGCACAACAGGTAATCTCTCTTGAGTCATAAACATATGCTCAGTTCTTGTAAGACCTATTCCTTCAGCACCAAATTCTATTGCTTTTTTTGCATCTATTGGTGTATCTGCATTAGCACGAACACCTAATTTCTTTACCTCATCTGCCATCTCCAATAATTCAAGGAATTCTCCTTTAATTTCTGGTTCTATTAATGGTACTTTACCTTCAATAACTCTTCCTATCGTTCCGTCAATTGTAATCCAGTCTCCCTCACGAACAACCATATCAGCAACTCTAAATTCTCGATTTTCTTCATCAATTTCAACATCTTGAGCACCAACAACAGCAGGTTTGCCCATTCCTCTAGCAACTACTGCCGCATGTGAAGTTTTTCCACCAAATTGAGTTAATACTCCACTTGCCGCATAAAGCCCATGAACATCTTCTGGTTTTGTTTGTGGGCGCACTAATATTATTTCTTTTTGTTCCTGATTTGCCAATTCCTCTGCTGTGTCAGAATCAAAAATAGCTATTCCAGAAACAGCTCCGGGAGATGCATTAATGCCATGAGCTAAAACATGAACAATTGAATTTTCATCAATACTTTTAAACAATAATTTAGCGACCTTTTTCGAATCTATACTCATTATTGCTTCTTCTCTAGTAATTAAGCCTTCTTTAACCATGTCAACAGCAATTTTTACGGCAGCTGAAGGTGTTCTTTTCCCATTTCGAGTTTGTAAAATATTTAGTTTTCCATCTTCAATCGTAAATTCAATATCCTGCATATCCCTGTAGTGTTTTTCCAATTTTTCCATTGTGTTTAATAATTCTTTATAAATTTCTGGAAATTCTTCTCCCATTGCTTCTAATTTCTTAGGTGTGCGAATTCCGGCAACAACATCTTCTCCTTGTGCGTTTGTTAAGTATTCACCAAATTTTTTATTTTCACCAGTTGATGGATCTCTAGTAAATGCAACGCCAGTAGCAGAATTCCAACCTTTATTTCCAAATACCATTGCTTGAATATTAACAGCTGTGCCAAAATCGGGTATATTGTTGATCTTTCTATATGTAATAGCTCTCCTATTATTCCATGATTTAAATACTGCTTCAATAGCAAGAAATAATTGATTTAAAGGATCTTGAGGGAAGGTTGAACCAATTTCTTTCTCATATAATGCTTTATAATCAGCAATAACTTTTTGTAAATCTATTACTTCTAAATCAGTATCTTGAGTATTCCGTCCAATTACTCTCTTATATTTATCTAAGATCCTCTCGAATTTTTCAGCTCCAATCCCCATTACTACATCTCCAAACATTTGAATAAATCTTCGATAAGAATCATAAGCAAAACGCTGATTTTCTGTTTGTTCTGCTAAGCCCAATATACTTTGGTCATTTAGCCCTAAATTAAGAACTGTGTCCATCATGCCCGGCATGCTCATTGGAGCACCAGAACGCACGCTTACAAGCAAAGGATTTTTATTATCCCCGAATTTCTTTCCTGTGTTTTTCTCCAACGTTTTTAAATATTCTATCACATTAGGTTTTAATTCTTCCATGACTTTTTCAGGTTTTCTAAAATAGAGTAAACACGCTTCAGTTGTTATTGTAAAACCAGGTGGAATATTTAGGCCTAATTTCGTCATTTCAGCAAGATTAGCGCCCTTTCCGCCAAGGAGATTTTTTAAATCCTTATTTCCTTCACTAAAATCATAGATAAATTTATTATTTTCGGTGGTTGTCATGTCATTTTACCAAAATCTCTATTATCATCAAATTTACATAAGATAAAAACAACACTTTTAATTTTTATATTTTACGTAGATAATTTGCAAAACCTTTCCAATTATAGTAATTTCTTTAGTGAAATAAAATTTTCGAAAAATAGAAATCAATTAAAGAGGAATTCAATTAGTGCTTATTGAATTCTTCTAAGAGTTCCCAAATTCCATTCATTATAAAATCTGGTTTATAACTACTATTTTTTATCATTTCTATATTTGTTTCTCCAGATAACACACAAATTGTCGTTATTCCTGCTTTTTTTCCCATTATTACATCAGTATATAACCGGTCTCCAAATATCACAGCATCTTTAGGTAAAATACCAAGTAGATCTAACTTAAATAGGAGCATTTCTTTATTTGGTTTCCCAAATACTTTCGGTGTTCTTTCAGTAGCCTTATATAAAAGCGCCGCTATACCTCCCGCATCTGGAATATATCCATTCTCAGTAGGACATCTATTATCGAGATGAGTAGCAATATATGGAAAATCTTCTTTTTGAAGTAAATGAGCTGCTTTTACTAAACGTTCATAAGTCAATTCTTGATCAAATGCAAGAACCAGTATTTCTGGATCTTTCTCAGTTAGTTCAAATCCTTCATACTCAAACTCATTTTTAAGAGATTGAGTCCCCATTAAAAATATCTTTTTATAGTTATTTTTTTTCAAATAAGCAATTGTTGGATGTTGAGATAAAATAAGATTCTCTCGGGAAATATTTAAATTAAAATTATTCAATTTTTTGAGATAATCTGTTGTCGATTTGCTTGAATTATTTGAAAGAAAGAAAAAATACTTCTTTTTTTTTCTTAATAACTCAATTAACTCAGGAACTCCTTGAAACAATGTATTTCCTAAATAAATAGTACCGTCTAAATCAAAAAAATAAACTTGCTTAGTTATTAATTCGAATAAATCTCTTTTGTGATAAGACATCTCAGATTTTAAAACCTAGTTGAGATACAATAAAAAAGAAAAAAAAGTAAATAAAGTTTCTTTATTTTTAATAGAATTCGGTATCAATCATCGTAGTACTATTTACAAGCTCCAATGATGCTCTTGTAGCTTTTAATATTTTTGCCATATCGCCTTTGAGTTTAAACTTACCAGCGAGTAATCCCCGAATTGGATCTAATTCCTTTTTTAAAACTAGTAACCAGGAATCGTATGGACCTGCCCAAACATACTCAGCTTCTTTTTCTTCTTCTTCTTCTAAGACTTGTGCACCTGTACATTCACCATGATAAAGCCCTACCCACATTCTAATTTCATGATCCAAATTCCCTGCAGGTTCAACAACGAAGATAAAATCTCCTTCCCAACCATCAGGAGGAAAACCCTCTGGTCCCGCCGCATCTCTATAATTTTCATTTTCATTGACAGCTTTCACAAAAGCGTCTGCCCATTTTTGAGTACCAAATTTCATAATATCCCTCTAAATTGAAATTATTTTACTATGTTTTTTTATTAGTTTTTTATTTTGATATTTTATTTAATTAAGATTTCAATAAATATTCTAGTTTTTAATAAAAACAAAAAAAAAGTAAATGTTTCGTATTAGTTTTTAAATTTCTCCTCTTTCTTTCATTTTAGCGATTTCTTCGTCCCTAAGTTTCCTCTTAAAAATTTTCATAGCTAATGTTAGTGGTAAGTTTTTTTTAAATTCAACATATTTTGGTACAGCATAAGGTTTTAAACGCTCTCTACTATATTGAATAATTTCTTCTTCAGTCACTTTGCCTTCATATTCAGGTTTCAATTGTATAAATGCTTTTACACGCTCACTACCAGGTCTTTCAGGATCTGGAACCCCAATAACACCAGCTAAATCGACTGCAGGATGTTGATAAAGAATATCGTCAATAACTCTTGAATATACTTTATTTCCAGAGACATTTATCATGTCTTTTATACGATCTACAATATGGAAATAAAAATCATCATCAATTTCAGCAATATCTCCCATTCTAAGCCATCCATCTTCAGTTAAACCTTTCCCTGGTGTAGGCCAATATCCTTTCATTATCTGAGGGCCTTTTATCCAAATTTCCCCACGTTCTCCAAAAGGTACTTCTTCTCCAGTATCAGGATCTACAATTTTTACATCTGTATCGGGTACTGGTACACCAATACCTCTCTTTATTTGAGGCATAAATCCTGTTACTTTAGATAAAGCTGAGAGATTCATACAGCTAATAGTAGAAGTTTCAGTTGCACCATATCCTTCACTAACAAAAAAACCAACATTTTTCTCAAATTCTTCAGCTAATTCAGGAGCTAAAGCTGCTGCTCCTGATGCATAAAAAATAGGTGTTTTTGGAAGATCATATTTTGATAAATAATTATAATGTGTTGGAACTGCCAACACTATGAAAGGACGGTTATTTTTTATAGTCTCAGCAATTTTATTGATATCCCTTGGATCCATCAAAAATATTTTTAATCCCCATGAGATCGATGCATATACTCCCCAATGACCGTAAGCATGAAAAACTGGTACACAAATACATGCTGCTGCTTTTCCTTCAATTCCCACCTTCATTTTGTCCATCATCCAATGGAGTGATTGGATAATTGAAGAAGTAATGTTATAATGTGTAAGCATTGTGCCTTTTGGTAACCCAGTTGTACCGCCTGTAAATGGTAAAAGTGCTAAATCTTCCAAAGGATTAATTTCAACAGGATCTTTTAGTGGTTCATATTTTTCTATTAAATCATCTAATAAATATGAATTTTCTTCAGTAGGATGTTCCATCTCTGGAAACGTATAATCAGGAAATAATTTGGTTGGAGTATATATTATTTTCCTTACATTTGTTTGATCTTTTATTTCATTTAATCTTTCAATACGTCGATAAGAGCATACTACAGTTTCAGCTCCACTTGATTTTAGTTCATGAACCAGATCAGGAGCTTTATGTAAAATACTTAGTGGGACATGAACAGCTCCTATTTTCATGGCAGCAAAGTCTGTTATTATAAATTCTGGACAAGAAGGTAGTATTGTTGCGACTAAATCACCTTTTTTAATTCCTAAATCTAGCAATGCATTAGCAAATTTGTCAACTTTCAGCTTAAGTTCTTTATATGTCATTTCTTCATCAGCATATATACATGCAACATTATCAGGATATTTTGAAGTTGCATCTTCTAAAAATTGGTAAATATTTATTTTAGGATATGGTTCCATAGTCTTTTTCAGACTAAATGGGCCTACTTTATATTGACTCTGCCAAGGTCTATCTTCATATCTCAAATCCTTCTTATCACTCAATTTTTTTCACTTTAATTAGTGTTTAATATATTTTTTTAATATATGATATTGATTGCCCAGTCTAATCCGAGTTCTTTAAGTTTCTCCTTAGTTGGAATACCATTCTTATCCCAACCTCGAAATTCATAGTAAGCATCAAGAAGCGGATCTAAATTTACTGTCTGTCCTTTGGCTGGACCTTCAGGCAGTGGTTCCTCTAATAGACGATCAGGAAGAGTATCATCAGCTCTGGTTAATCCTTCTCTAATATTGTAAATTTTCGCAAGAGTGAAGATTCTCTCACCCGTCTTTCTGAAGTCAGCTGCTGTGTAATCATACCCCAATAGTTTAGAAATTAAGGATGCCCAATCATCAGCACTCAGAACGATTCCCATGAATTTACATCCCCCTATTGCATCAAATACTCCAAACCCATCCTCTAAGTCTTTAAGGATAAAAGTTTTTTCTGGGATTTCTTGAATAGGATCACCTACATCTGCATCCTCAATAAGCATAAAAGGCATTGATAAAAATGCAGGGCCTTCAATCCAAGCAGCCATATGATCACCTCCTCGATTTGCTGTAGCATATGCTAATCCTGTAATCTTAGCTGCCCTACTATCATAAGCGGGAAGTTCTAAACCTTTTACTTGCATAGCAAATTTTATAGAATCCTTTCCAAGTTTATTGGCCATATTTCTTGTCCCTTCAGCTAATAAATCTCCAATTCCTTCTCTTTTACCTATTTTAGGTACAAGATCTACAATGAGATCCGCATCACCAAAATTAAGGTCTATTCCACCTGTATCTTCTTTGGTTAAGATCCCTTTTTCATAACATTCCATAGAAAATCCAACAGTATTTCCAGCAGAAATTGAATCGAGTCCATATTCATTGCAAAGGAAATGGGCTAAAGTAATTGCCTCTAAATTATCAACTCCACACATACTACCAAAAGTTCCTAGTGTTTCATATTCTGGGCCCTCTCCTTTGCTTTTATACTTTCCTTCTTTAATTTCAGATAACCTGCCACAAGCAATTGGGCATGCAAAACAAGGTTTTCTATTAGTGAGAATAGTTTCATTAATTGCCGTTCCATTTATATTATCTGCGCCTTCAAAGATTCCAGTTTGCCAATTTCTGGTTGGTAAACCACCTTTTACATGCACTAAATCAAGCATAGTAGCGGTTCCAAATACTTCAAGCGTCATTTTCAGTAAGCTTTGATTGACCCAATCATATCTTTGTTTGGCTTCTGCCTTATATTCTTCTGGATTTGCCACTTCAATTTTTGCATTTCCTTTAGACGCTATGGCTTTTACTTTTTTAGAGCCCATTACGGTCCCCATTCCACACCTTCCAGCTGCCCGACCCCAATTAGGTTCATCACAATCATTCATTACAGCAGCATATTTAACTAGGTTTTCCCCTCCTATTCCAATACAGGCGATATTAAACTTTTCACCGAGTTCTTCTCTGATTAATCTCGTAGTTTCTGATGTATTTTTACCCCACAAATGGCTTGCATCTCTAAGTTCAGCCTTTCCATCTTCTGTAACAAGATACACTGGTTTTGGTGAGATTCCTTCAAATATAACACCATCAAAACCAGATCTTTTTAGATCTCTTCCCCAAAAACCAGCGGAGTTCGCTTGTCCCCAGATACCAGTAAGAGGAGACTTTGCAACTACACTATATCTTCCAGTACTTGGAGAAGGAGTTCCTGTTAATGGACCTGTCATGAAAATTAGCTTATTTTCAGGTCCAAGTGGATCTATCCCCTTAGGGACTTCATCTATTAAATATTTAGTTGCTAAACCAGATCCTCCTAAATATAATTTTAAAGTATCTTCATCAGGGAATTCTTCGCTAATCTTTCCATTTACCAAATCAACTCTTAATATCTTTCCCATATAACCATAAATTTTCTTTACACCTCAATGATATCTTTTATTTAATTTCCTAATTATATTTTAATTTAATTAAAAATTTCAATTAATTTATTTTATACCCTTAATTATAAAATAATTTCTATTTTATTTTTGAACTTAATATGCCTAATTACTTTTCGAGGTTAAAAAAAAATTTAAAAACATTGTCTAAGGAAATTTAAAAAGAAAAAGATTTGTTATTAAAAAAAGTAAAGAGGAATTAAACACCAATTCCAATCGTATTTCCTATTCCTGCTATAATAATCTTTGTGCCTTTTTCAGTCCGCTTACGAATTGCCATCTTTATTTTCTCTACGAATTTTGGAACGCTTTGGGTTATAGTTCTTTTTTGAGTAGTTATAGCGTCTTCTAAGGATTCCTTACAAATTAGTGCATCAATGGGGATGGATTTACCTGTCGTAGACTCTTCAATATAATGTTTTTCAATACCAATTCCACCAATAGCTGCTCCAACACCAACTGCAATTGATCCAGTTTTGTCTCCAGTAAGTTTTAATCCAGCATCAATCATAATTATTCTAGAAATATCGTCGCCATGCTCATCAACGAGTTTTTTAATCACTTTTCCTGGTTTACCGATAGTTCCACCAGGACCTTTTGCCCGAACAATATATATGGTTCTCTCTTCAAATTGCACTTCTTGTACGATTGTATCTCTAATGATTTCCTTTGCTTCAACTTCCCCGTCTGATACATCTCTTATAAAGCTTGCTGCGACTAAAGGACCAAGTCCATCACCAATGGGGCTACCTTCAGCGAAAGCCTTAGAAGCATAATAATAAGCTTTTGCCATAGCCATTATTAATCCTAATTGCATTGAGATCTGCATTAATAGAATCATCGATTTTGATTTCTTCCCTAGAATAAGATAATGTCGAATTAGTCTATATATAAAATCAATAGCCATAGTTACTTCTAATAAATTTTCCAAATTGTATCTTTGAATACTATCTGCATTTGGAGCTAATAATTCTACTTCTTCTTTGAATCTATTATCTCTTACATCAACAACATGATCAAATTTAGGAATGATTCCATAGGGATCGAGAGAAACAGGAGAAATAGTCACGAATGTAATGAAATCCTCAAGTTGAAACATTAAATCTTTTTGAGTTTTTTTCTTATCAGCAAATTCTTTGAAATTAGATATTAATATTTCCTTACATTCGTCGTTCCATTTCTTAAGTTTTTCTAAACTCGCTTGAATTTTTTTGGAAGCTTGCCATCCTTGTAATTTTTGTCCATAAAACATCGAAATAAAAATAAGCAAGAACCATAATAAAGATATAATAATAGAAATGGGATCTGTGCCTTGGTTTCCTAATTGATAAATAATATTCATCTCTTTGTAAAAATTAATGTTTATTTGAAAACTTTAATCTTCTTAATTGTTATAATAAAAAAATTTATTTATTCTTTTCTATTATAAAGAATAGAAGATAAGATATTGAGACATTTTCTATGATTGAAGAAGAAGACGACGAGGATATATTAAAAAAAGGAGTTAGTTTTAAAAGCGTTTTAAAAAACATACTGTTAATTTTACTTATTATTTTAGGCGTATTATTAATTTATTTCAATTTTGGGCTTGATCAAATAACGAGTTGGTCAATTGGTTTTATGTTAATTTGTTTTGGTGCTACCTTGATCCAAATGCAGAAAAGTCCTCCAGAACCTATAAGACAAACTTTAACAATTTTGATATGTAAATTATGTGGACTAACTAAAGTAAGGAATTATGAGAAAGGAGATTTTGTATTTAAAAGAAAAGACAAGTGCGAGAAGTGTGAGGACTCAATGGAGATAAAGCAAGTATACTCAGTTAAATTAAAACGACCTACCGAACAAGGTAAAATACCAGAAAGTAAGAAAGAAAATTTAAAAGTAAAAAAATAATTTAAAATAATATCATCTTTTACTTGGTAGGGTGTTTTTCAGATTCTTAAAAAAGTTGGATTAGGTGGAACTTTCGATCATCTACACGAAGGTCATAAATTTTTATTGAAAACAGCTTTATCTATTTCTGAAATTGTAGAGATAGGATTGACATCTCAGGATTTATTAACAAATAAACAACACTCATCAAAACTAGAAGATTATGAAACTAGAAAAGAGAATCTGATAACTTTTATTAATTCGATCGTCGATCTAAAGCGTGTAAACATTGTTGAAATATCAAATTGGACTGATATGGATAAATATGCGCAAGATCCAGAATATGAAGGATTGGTAGTAAGTCAGGAAACATATGAAAATGCCTTAAAGTTAAATAAAAATAGAGAGAAAAAAGGGTTAAAACCTCTTGTTTTAATTGTGATTCCTCTTATTAAAGATAAAGAGCAAAACAAAATTAGCTCAACATCTATTCGAGAACATCTTCAATAGGAAAATTTTTTAGGAATTAATTACTTATAAATTTATAATTAAAATGAATTCTTGAGAAGAGTTTTATGATTTTAAGAAAAGTAAATATTCAATTAAACAAAGCTTTTCATCAAGATTCATTTTTCTTTAAATTCTTTATTCTGCCAGGAGAATAAAATATCTGAACCGAAGTTATTCTCTTGGCTGAGGATTAATTTAGTTTTATTCGTTATAAGAACCTAATTACTTTTATTCAAGATCTAAGAGAATCGTTCTAATTCAAGATCCAGCAATTTTAAACGATTAAATTCACGAAACATTTAAATAACTTCGAGATTTTTAAAAATATAACGAAGAAAATAAATTATTGGCTAGTATAAATGACAATTAAACTTAAAAAACAAGTAATTGAAATTCTTAAAGTATTAAAAAAGAAGCGTTCTGGAGTACTTGCAACAGATCTAGCAAAAGAATTAGATATTGATTATATTGTGCTTATGTCAGCGGTCAATGATTTAATTGAGCACGATTTAAGTGGTTTTAAAGAAGAAGAGATATATAAAATTTCTTTAAATGAGGAAGGGATGGATTATTTAAGGAATGGACTTCCAGAACGTCAAATATTAAATATATTATTAGAGAATAATATTAAAGAAATAGATTTAGATGATTTGTTAAAAAGATCGAATTTAGAAAGAAATATTTTTTATATCGGTATTTCAAATTTAAAGAAAAACCGATGGATTGCTCAAAGTAAAGCTTCAGGAGAAAATAAAATATATCTTATAACCGAAAAGTTTCCTCAAACGAAATTGGAAAAATTTCTAAAAAAATTTGAAAAACAAAGCGTTTTTGATTACTCAACTTTTTCTAAAGATGATTTATCGCAGTTGGATCTATTGAATAAAAGGAAGTTAATTGATAGAAATCGAATGACTCAGCGAACTATATTTTTAACTGAAAAAGGAAAAAACATTGCTATCTCGAAGATTGAAGAATTAAAACAAATAAGTAAAATTACATCTGAGATACTGAGTTCAGGAACTTGGAAAAATTATGATTTAAAATCTTTTGATGTTACTAAACCAGGACCGATATTAAAAGCAGGAAAAATTCATCCATTGATTAATTTAATTAATGAAATAAGAGAAATCTTCTTATCAATGGGTTTTACAGAAATAAGAGGTCCAATTATTGAAAGTGCCTTTTATAATTTCGATGCATTATTTCAACCTCAAGACCATCCCGCTAGAGAATTACAAGACACATTTTATTTGACTAATCCAAAAGTCGCTAGATTACCAGAAAAAGATAGAGTATTAGCTGTGAAAGCAACACATGAAAATGGGGGAGATTCTGGATCAATTGGATGGGGTTATGAATGGGATGAGAGTATTGCTAAGAAAACGCTATTACGTCCTCATACTACTGCGACAACTATGAGAAGATTAGCTCAATTTTATAGAAACAATGAAAAAGTTCCAGTAAAAGTATTTTGTGTTGATAGAGTATTTAGAAATGAAAAAGTTGATAAATCGCATTTGGCAGAATTCACTCAAGTAGAAGGTATAGTTATTGATGATAATGCAACTTTATGTGATCTAATTGGTCTATTATCAGAATTTTACAGAAAAATGGGTTTCGAAAAAATCATTACTAGGCCAGGATTCTTTCCTTATACAGAACCTAGTATGGAAGTTGCTGTGTATTATGATAAATTAGGAGAATGGCTAGAGATGGGAGGATCTGGAATATTTCGACCAGAAGTCACATATCCTTGGGGAATTAAGGAACCTACTCGTGTATTAGCATGGGGTCAAGGTCTTGAGAGAATCGCGATGCTTTACTATGGACGTAAGGATATGCGAGATTTCTATATTAATCCCATAAAATGGTTAAGACAACAATCATATCTTAAATGAGGTGTAAAAATGCCAACACTAGAACTAAAAATTGAAAGATTGGAAAGATTGATTGGAAGGAATTTAGAAATAAAAGAATTAGAATATGATGTGCAATGGATTGGTTTGGATTTGGAAGATATTAATGAAGAAGAACAAAAAATAAAAGTTGAGTACAATCCTAATCGTCCTGATTTTTCTAGTCCAGAAGGTATCGCTAGAGCTCTTAAAGGTTACTATGAACTTGAATTAGGAGTTCCATCTTATGAAATCACTCCAGGTAGTATTACTTTGAATGTAGATCCTAGCGTAAAAAGAGTTCGGCCATATATTGTCTGCGGAGTTATCCGAGATATAGATTTAGATGAAGATGAAGTTGCTACGCTAATGAATATTCAAGAACATTTGCATTGGGCAGTTGGAAGAGATAGAAGAAAAGTAGCAATCGGAGTTCATGATCTAGATAATATTGTTCCACCTTATAGATATACAGCGGTAAAGCCAGATTCAGTTAGCTTTGTTCCCTTACATGGTGATGGATACCCAATGAATTTGGAGGAAATATTATTACTACATGAAAAAGGGATTGAATATGCTCATATTTTAGAGGGAAAGGAGGTTTATCCAATTATTTTTGATAATAATAACGAAGTATTATCTTTTCCACCTATAATAAATGGAGAACTTACAACTGTTACTGATGATACAAAGAATTTATTTTTAGATTTAACTGGTACTGATTTTAAAGCGATAAATTTGGCTTTAAATATTTTATCTACTACATTAGTTGACATGGGTGCAAAAATTGAGAATGTTAAAGTGAATTATGAAGGAGAAAAAGAAATAATTACTCCTAATTTAGATTCCAAGAAATGGGAGGTAAATGTTGACTACATAAATAATGTAATTGGATTAAATTTATCTATTTCCGAAATGATACGTTGCTTCAAGAAAGTAAGAATAGATGCGGAAAAATCTAAAAAGAGAGGTTATTTAGATATTTGGGTACCAGCATATAGGGGAGATATAATGCATCAAATAGATTTTACCGAGGAATGCGCAATTGGTTATGGCTACTTTAATTTACCACTCACTATTAATGTAGGGGGGATAGGTGAATATCATCCAATACAAGATTTTTCGAATAGAATTAGAAAAATTATGATAGGAGCAGGATATTTGGAAGTTCTTAATTTCATCCTAGCGAGTTCAGAAAAACAATTTGATTATATGAAACACCCGGCTAAGACTGAAGAAATAGTAGAAATTGTAAATCCTGTCTCAAAAGAGTATAACACAACTAGGACAAAAATACTTCCAAAATTGATAGATACATTACTTTTCAATAGATCTGAAGAAAAACCCATAAGAATCTTTGAAGTTGGAGATGTAATTTTATTATCAAAACAAGAAGAGACTGGAGCTAAGAGAGAAGTGCATTTATCTGCTGTTTCTTATCATGAAGACGCAAATTATACAGAGATAAAATCTACTTTAGACTATGTAATGACGACACTGGGATATAATCATGCTTATGAAGTGAAACCTGGAAAAGATCCAAGCTACATTGAGGGTCGATATGGCGAAATATATTTAAATGGATCTACTATGGGAGAAATTGGTGAAATTCATCCAGAAGTTTTGTTAAATTTCAAATTAGAATTCCCAGTTGCCGCTATGGAATTAAATTTAGAAATATTTTTTTGAATTAGATATAAATTTTCCTTATTTCTAATTAATTATGGAGATATTTTTGTATGAAAGAAAATGATGAATTTGAAAAAGATTTAGAAGTATTTAGAAAAGAGATAGATAAAATAGATAATAAGATTATTGAGCTATTAAATGAAAGAGGAACGGTAGTACAAAAAATTGGTAATCTTAAAAGACAAGTGAATAAAGATGTATATCAACCTCAAAGAGAAAAAGATATCATAGACCGAATAAAAAATAAGTCTACCATATTAAAACCTATGAGTGTTGAAGCAATTTGGAAAGAAATTATAAGTGCTAGCAAACTAATCCAAGGTTTTATAATTAAAG
>CAZBNW010000049.1:0-18336 GCA_964493385.1 uncultured archaeon
GGATATTTTAGAATGGGTAAATATTGCTCGATTACATGATATAAATTTACCAATTTTACTTGTAGGAACAAAACTGGATCTAGAAGATTTAATTGCTGTTGATGATGATAGTGCTCTTCATCTAAAGAATACGTTTAACATGATAGACTACATAAAAACATCAGCGAAAACTGGTTACAATGTCGAAAAAGCATTTGAAACTCTTATAAAAAGATTAACTGAAATAAGTAAATATTGATTCAAAACAATCATTTTAAAAGGTAATCATGGAAGATGAAATAGTCATACTGGGTTCTGGCGGTGGACGGCATCATATTAGGACTCAATATAGAGCTACAGGAGGTATTATTTACAAATTCAATGGGATTCAATCACATATAGATCCAGGACCTGGTGCTATTGTAAGAATTAACCAATTTCAAGAAGATCCGGTAAAAACAGAACTTTTTATTGTAACCCATGCTCACGTTGATCATTATAGTGATTTAAGTGCTATAATTGAAAGCTCGAGAGATATTTTACATGATAGAAATTATAATTACTATAAGAAAGGAACACTAATTACCATAAATGATATGCTTAAATATATTTCTGATTACCATCTTAATCTGCTTGAGGAGATAGTGAAATTTAAAGCAGGAGATATATTCAATTATAAAGGTGTAGAAATTGTAGGTACTAAAGTCGTTCATTCACCCAATAATGAAGGTTTTGGTATAAAATTTAGCCTTAAAAATTATTCTTTAGCTTTTACAAGTGATACAATGGTATTTGATGATTTTTCTAAAGAATTTTCAGGCAGCAACATTTTAGTTCTTAATCTTTTGCGACCAAACTCAATAGTATGTAAAAGACATCTATGTACAGATGAGGTTATACCCTATCTAAACAATATTGACCCTCCTCTTGATGGTCTTATCATTACTCATTTTGGTTCCTATATGGATAGCCCAAGATCAACAAAAAATTATGTCCCTAGCCAAGTAAAAAAATTACAAGAAACAACTAATATAAAAAACATCATTGCTGCTGAAGATGGATTAAAAATAAAGATTAGAGAGCTTTTGAAATAAACCCAGTTTACTTCTTTTACTAATTAGAAAAAAATATCTTTTACAAAAATGTATGTTTTTAACAAAAATGTACACAAAACTCGAAATTATTTACCCAAATTTCAAAACTTGTACCCGAAAAAATTCAATGGCAAAGCGAATCTGAACATTTAAGTTATTTTCACGTTATGATTACATTCATAGGTTTTATCTTCTTATTCTTAACTAATCCTGTTAAGAAGAAAAGGTAAGGGAAAAGAAATCTGCGCGGAAATTTTAAAATCAGGGAGAGAATTAAACTCGATAGAGTTTAATAGAGGGCGAATTTTGGTAACGACCCGAATCGGGTCAATTTATCCAATGTTACGCAGCAGATTATCTAAAGATTCCCTTCCTAAAAAATACTAGATCTTTTTTGCTTAAAAAGATAGGTATTATATTTTATTTATGTTCTAATATAACGGAATAAAATAGGAATGTTGAAAAATTGCCCATAGAAAAGAAAAAGTATTAATCTGAAAATGCTCAGAGATAACCATTTAAATTTGTGAGAAATCTTTATAATTTTAGGGAAAGTGTGGGATTCCTTTCCCTCCCCTATTCTTTTACAAAATTGTTAAATGAAATAAAGTTAGAGAATTTTAAATTAATTATAAGACCTTTGGCTAATCAACAGACACCCAATACCTGCAAACAATGCATTGTAAAACTTTTTGAAATTCAATTTTATTAGAATTATTGGTACGAATTTTTCTTGTGATCATTACATTCCCACACTTATTACATAGGGTTAGATCTTTTGGTTTTAATTTATGTGCGGACATGTATCATATCACAAGTATTTGATTATTCTAGCTTAAAGTTCAATGTATTTAATTACCTAATAAAAGAGTAATTTACCTCAAAAAACAACCCTTATTTATAATATAAAGATATATTTATTTAAATAGATCGTTAAGTAAAAATTTTTGGCTTTCCGTATGTATTAAGTTTTTCGATATTTCTTAGATGTGTCAAAATGAGAAGCTAATAAAAATTTAAATTTTTTGATAAATTCAAAATAATTTTTCCTTGTTTTTTTCAACATTATTTGTGCGTTTCAAAACTGTTATCAGAATTGCAGCAAAAATCAGCCCACAACCAAGCCAACCAAATACTGAAAGGATTTCATTCCCAATAAGGAATCCGAATAAAGCTGCAAATACGGGTTCAAGGGTAAAAATTATTGCTGTTTGGGTTGGTCCTTGATATTGTTGACCCCAATTTTGAAATATAATGGTGAGCGTCATTACGGCAATACCCATATAAATCATTATGCCCCAAAAGGGTGAAGGATATACCAATAAATCATATGTCTCCCTAAAAAGTAAGGAACAGATAAAACTCGATGCAGAAATCATTAAAACTTGAATAATAGAATAAAGATAAATATCAGTGAGCCGAACGTATTTATCATTTAAAACTATATAAAGAGCAAAGAAAAATGCACATATTAACACTAAAATATCTCCAATGATGAATCCTGATTCGCCTTCCAATAACAGAAATGCCATACCAGCAACTGATAATATTACCGCGAACCAAATTCTAATTTGCGGTCGTTTTTTAAATCCCATCCATGTTAAGAAAGGAACAATAACTGTACTTAATCCTGTGATAAAACCCGCTTTTCCTGCAGTTGTAGATTGAAGAAGACCAAAAGTTTGAAAAACAATCCCAAAGAAATATAGGATTCCTGTGATAAATCCCATAATAAAGATCTTTTTATTCAGATTTTTCAAACGTGGAAAGAAAGGAATAAATCCAAGAAAGGCAATTAAGAATCTAAAACCAAGATAAAGAAAAATCGGGACATCTTGAATTATATTTTTAGTAATGATAAATGATGTACCCCAGAGAATGGTAGTAAGAATCAATAAGAATATGGCAATTATACTCCGTTTAGAGGAGATGTTATTAAGATTTTTCTGAGCCATGCATATTTCATCTTATTTAGGAAATAATTGTAAAAAATATTTCAAAGATAAAAATCATTCCTAAAGATCATTTTAATTCTATATCATAATCAGAATATTATTTTAATGCATATTTTATGCATTTAATGAATATTTTAGGAGTTAATATTTTTAAATTTGCATATTTTTAATTTATTAATTAAAATCGAAAATAGTATATAAGTAAAATATTGGTGATTATTTGACTAAGACATATAATGAGATAAATGAGAAAATAAAGAAGGGGGATGTGGTGGTAGTTACTGCAGAAGAAATGATAAAAATTGTTGAAGATAAGGGAATTACGGTGGCAGCTGAAGAGATTGATGTAGTAACTACTGGTACTTTTGGTCCTATGTGTTCAAGTGGGGCATTTCTAAATTTTGGCCATGCCGATCCGCCAATAAAATTTGAACATCTATGGTTAAATGATGTTCATGCTTATCATGGTAATGCCGCGGTAGACTGTTATATAGGATGCACAAGAATGGCTGATGTACGCCCATTTGAATATGGTGGTGGGCATGTTATTGAGGATCTTGTTTCTGGGAAGTCAATAAGATTGAGAGGTAATTCCTACACTACAGATTGTTATCCTCTTGCGGATATAGACACTGAATTTACTATTGATGAAATAAACCAAGCAATTTTATGTAACCCGAGAAATGCTTATCAAAGATATGTATGCGCTGTAAATAGTTCTGATAAAACATTATATACTTATATGGGAAAATTATTACCTCACTTTGGAAATGCTCACTATGCAGGGGTAGGTTGCTTGAGTCCATTAAGTAATGATCCAGATTATGAGACTATTGGGATAGGTACACGTATATTCCTTGGTGGTGGAATAGGGTATATAATAGGAGAGGGAACACAACATAATCCTTCAAATCAATTTGGGACTTTGTTTGTTAAAGGAGATTTGAAACAAATGACTTCTGAATATCTACGAGGTGTTTCTTATGAAAAATATGGAACATCATTATTTGTTGGAGTAGGAATTCCTATACCTATATTAAATGAGGGGCTAGTCAAAAAAACAGCTATCAGTGATAAAGATCTTCTTACAGATGTTGTTGATTATGGTGTACCAAGGAGAGGCAGACCTAAGCTTAAAAAAGTAAGTTATGAAGAATTAAAAAGTGGGTTTGTTGATTTAAATGGTAAAAAAGTGAAATGCTCAGCTTTATCTTCACTTTTTTATGCGAGAAAAATTGCTGAAACTCTAAAAAAATGGATTCAAGATGGGAAGTTTTTCTTAAATCCCCCAGCAGAAACATTACCTACGGAAACAATCTTTAAACCAATGAAACAAACCTCAAAATTAAAGTTTGTGAAAGATTTAAAACGTGATGCTATTATTTGCTATGATGACTGTAATTTAAAAACGATCGCTGAAAAAATTATTAATCAAAATATGAATCATATAGTAATAACAGACAGAAATCAAAATCTGAAGGGTATAGTAACAAGTTTTGATGTTACTAAAGCTATTGCTGAAGATAAAACAGATTTAAATGATATAATTACAAAAAAAGTTATTACTACAACTGACAATGAACCAATTGATGTTGCAACAAGGAAAATGAAACAAAATGATATATCTGCCTTACCTGTCATTGATGAGAATAATAAAGTAGTGGGGATAATAACAAGCGAGGAGATGATGTAAAAATAACAATAATTAATATAACCTTGCCTTTTGGAGTGATAAAAGACATAGGTGACTACTCAAAATTCATTAATGAAATATTAAAATACGATATTACATTGAATATTCTTAAATTCTCTACAGGATCTAATGGAATCAACTTATTAATTGATATTCCAGAAGATAAAATTAAAACTATAACCGAATCATTAAGGAAAAGTAATATCATTGTAAACAAGAAAGGTCGAGTAATCATTGATGATGAAAAATGTATTGATTGTGGCGCATGTGTTTCATTATGTCCTACAGATGCTTTACATTTAGATGTAGACGAAAGGTTGGAGTTTTCCTATGAAACATGCATCGGCTGCATGTTATGCTTGGATAGCTGCCCGAGATTTGCAATTGAAGAAATGTAATGAAATTTTCCTTATTCCTTTGTAATGATTTCAAAAATCTCATCTATTCGGGGAGTTTTTCTTCTAAGAGTGATACATCGTTCTTCTTCGCACCCACGTAATATGGCTATTAGCTCGTTTAGATGAATAGTAGGGATATCCCGCTTTTCTCCAAACCACTTGTTCATTTTCTCTCTATATTCAGGCTTACTTAAAGTATATAAACAAGTTGGACATGGCATTAAAATAAAATCAGCACCAACAGATTCTGCACTTTTTAATTTATTAAAAGTTATTTTAAGAGCTTCTTTGGGATTTATTAATAATTGTGAAGCACCCCATCCACAACAGCTCTCTCTTTCCTGATAATCAATTGGAGTGCCACCAAAAAGAGTGACTAACTCATCTAACTTAGTTTTATCTTTTAAATATGCTTCAGCATTTCTTTTATCTCTTGATAAATTCAAATAATGACATCCATAATGAATAGCAACTTTAAGATCTTTCAAGTCAAATTTTAAGGAATTAAGAACATCATTTCGAATCAAATATAAGAAATCTAAATCATGTATCAATTTAAGATTGCAATTTTCTAAAATTTCATATTTATTGGGATAATTTTTACCTCTTCCTTTCTGTTTTAATCGATTTAGGATTTCCTCTGTCTTTCTCTCTACTTCAGGAATTTTTAATAATTCTCTTCCTCTTAAAAGACTATTATAACACCCGTTACAGCTAAAAAGCACAATATCTGCTAATTGATTCATTTCACTTAGATTTCTTTCATTAATCGCAGCAAATTGTGCTCTTGTTATTAAATTTCTTTGGAAAAAAGTGCCGGAGCAGCATGATTGATTTATGCATATGGTTACATTTAATTGAAGTTCTTCTAAAAGTTCTTGAAGCCCCCATCTTACTCCTGGAAAATATTTTTCTAAACAAGCCTTAAAAAGACATAGTTTTTTATCTCTAAAAAATTCTAAAGGATTCTCAGGATAATTTTTTTCGATTTCATCTAAATTTAATGCCAAATTAACAGTGTCCATTGTTCTGGATCTTGATTATTATTTCTTTCTCTTTTTTCCTTTATTTTTACTTGCTTTAAATACATATTTTATACGAGCAAAATTACAAATTTCGTTTAACTCTTCCATACGTTCCAGTGGCAAACCACCATCTAAGGGATCTTCTAAAACAGTACCATTGGTTAAAAACCTTTCAGCCATCTCTACATATTTGCGTAAATCATTATAACGAGGACCATACCCTTTTTTAAAACTTTCATTTCTCAGATTAAGAATCAATAATGGAATATTGATATTATCTTTCGGACAAACTCTCCGGCAACGCTCGCATAAAAAGCACATCCAAATATCAGAGTCTTTCAATATGCGTCTATCTCCTCGAAGGACTTTTCTAATAATTTTTCTTATGTTAAAGCTGGATACTTTTGTGGCGGGGCAATCTCCAACACATTTCCCGCAAGATATGCATTGAATTATATTTTTATTTTCCTCTACGTCATCTACAAGTTCTTTATAAAAATCCCAATTCCAGTCTGAGTCAGTATATTCATCCATGATTTCGTTTGTTTATAGCTTATTATTTCATAACTTCTTTTTCTATGTGAGAATCATTATTCATTGTAAAAAAGTATTTCTCTTAGTATTTATAAAAATAATTTTACAATGCAAAATCTTTAATTTTGAGAATTTTTATATTTAATCTAATCATAATTTTTAGAGTTTTAAAATTAAAGGCAAACAGAAAAAAATATTGTTTGAAAAATTCCTAAGAGAAATACAATAAAAGAAACAAAAAATCTAATAGGGATTAATTATTCAATAATATCAATACAGTTTCTTGTATAATATGGAGGATTCTAATGGTTCAATACAAAAACGGTAATATTTATCTGAAGATTGTGTACTATGGGATGGCAGCATCTGGGAAGACTACTATATTGGAGACACTCTACAAGCTTACAAAAGATAGTAAAAGAGAAATTATTCCTGTTGGGGAGTTACAAAAAATTGATAGAGCAAGTGGTGCTACACTTTATTTTGATAGAGGTATTTTTCAATCTGCAAAAAAAAAGAAGATATATTATAGAGTATATACTGTTGCAGGTCAAAAAACGTTCACTCCATTAAGAATTAAAGTTTTCAATAGACTTGATGCCCAAACTGATGCTGTAATTTTTGTAGTAGATTCTCAAATAAAATTTTTTGAAGATAATATTGAATTTCTATTAGAATTAAAAAACATAACAAATAATAGACTCATTAAAGAGATTCCATTTATTGTTATGTTGAATAAGCAAGATCTTAAAGATATAATTAATGATGACGATTTTATACAAATATTAAAAAAGGAAAAACTTTGGTATCAGCCTAAACATAATTTATATATTTGGAATCCATTAATTTATAAAACTTGTGCATTATATGATCAAGAAAAAGATATATATCGTAGTTTTTATGAGATTGCGCGAAGAACTGTGTTATATAAAATATATGGAGATGGCGACGCACCAGTTGATAAAAAGATCTCAGATAATTCGATCTTAAATATTTAACTCACTTTTTATTTTATAACAAAAATTAGGAAATAAAATTAAATTATTATTTTTTCAAAAAGATTTCTTTCATCCATCTGGGAAGCAAGAATCCTCCATAGAATTCCAATGCGCTGAATATTAACAAGATTCTAACAATTACAACCATAATCGCTAAAAGGGGATCAGTAGGATCTTCAAATATTGCACCAAGCATAGAATCTAAAACAGCAGCAACAGTAAATGTGAGAAATGCTGCTCGAAGTAATTTGCCTTTCAATCGTACTTCGGGATCCTCTAATTTAAACGATTTTTGGGCAAAGATTACTCCGGTAATTAACATAACTAAGATGAAAATCAATAAGGAAATTGATATAAAAATTCCAAAATCGGCACTAAATGGTCTTAATGGATTAATTACTCCTATCAAATCAATATTGATAAAGAATAAATAGAAAAATGTAAATTCAAAGGTAATGCTAAAGATTAAAACTAGAGCCACTATTAACTTCTGTTTTTCTCTTTTGACCATATCTGTGTAGGCAATTATCCAACAATTGAGTGCGATTGGGATAAATACATTGCCAATTATGAAATATAATTGAAAATAATAATTTCATTTTCTAATTAAACAATAACGGATTAAATTTGATATTTCGAATTGATAGAGTGCATAAAAAATATTAATAAACTTGGAAAATATTAAGTATTGGAAATTAAATTTATTTTTTAATAAAACCGAAATAATTAAAAAGGAGAATTTTTATGGCACTTACTTTTATAGGTTGGTTAAATGGGATTACTGCATCAGGTGTTTTTATCTTTTCTATTCTATTCGGATTGTTTTTTGTCTATAAATCAAGAAAAGCACATTTGAATCTTCTATTATATTTAGGTATGGTATATTTTTTTGCTGGTCTTGTTTATTCGGGAGATGTCTTAGATTTTATAACAGTTGTTTTGACTGGAATTAATGTAGATAATTCGTTTGGGATAATAGGTCTTATAAATTGGATGTGGTTTCCTGGAGCTGTTTTATCTGCTATGTATATTGGCGCTATAATTTTAACGCCAAAGAATAAATGGTATATTTTTTCAATTTATTTAGTTTTGGGCATAATTTTCGAACTATTTCTTTTTATAAATCTATCAGGTTCCGTCACATATGATGATCCCTCACCACTAGGGTCAGATTTAATTAATGATAATCTTGTCTTTACATCGATAACTGGTATAGTTGCCTTGATATTTTTATTGTCGTTATTTGTATTTCTCGGATTTGGATTTTTAAGAAAAGGTATTCAATCTACTGGAATGATAAGAAGAAAGTTCTTTTTAATATCTTCAGGAGCTTTTATATACATTATCGGTGCAGTATTAGATGGTTTATTTTCTCCGGGTATACCTTTAATATTTATTAGGTCTGCTATGGCTCTTTCTTCTTGGCTATTCTATTTTGGGCTAAAAGAATAAAGTTCATAGATTCTTTAGAATAAAAATAACTTTTGAATATTAATTTGATGTTGAATAATTACAAGGACAATTTTATAATTTTAATAAATAAAATCAAATAATTTCATAATTGATGGATATGGGTTTTTCTATTTGTTCAGACAATAATTTAAGATGCGTAGTATATTCATTCAGAGAGATTTCTTGATTATTATATCTGTGCACTAATTTTTTGATTATGTAGGAAGGAGTGAACTTAATAAATCGAACGTCAGAGAAAGGATATACGAAACCTTTAGCTTCATAGATAAATTCCTTGTTTAAAAGTTCATTAAAGAGTTCCTCTTTATTTTTTAAAAGATTAAGACAATCATTTACAGTTAAGCTTTTTTCTCTTAGCGCTTTTAATAGATGAAATACATCCTTATTAAAAAGGACTGTTTGAATTATTATCTTATTCTCGAAATCTGATAGGTTATAGTAATCCAAATAATAATTTTTTAAAGACTCTCTATATTTTCTTAAAATACTTTCTTCCATTTGTTCTAAAGGTAAATTTTTAGGAGGAATTCTAGTACAAGAAAGATCTTTTATTAGAAAGTAGCATTCTTTACTTCCTGGTACATTTTTTTTGATTATTAAATTTTCATGAATAAAGGAAATTAATAATAAATCAATATTTATTGTAGAGAAACCATATTCATGTCTTAGAATATTGGTGAGTTTTGATTTAGAAATTACTCCATTTCTTAAAATTTGTAGAATTGTATATTTGATTCTATCTTGAAAGAAATTTATAAGATTTTCTTCCTCATCTAATTTAGAATAATCTCTTATCGTATTAAATGCTTCAGAGATGGCACGAGTAATTTTGTTTGTGTTAATTAATTCTATTAAATTCTTACTTATTAGAGCTAAGATATCTGGAGATTCCTTGATTATGTCTTCACTCTTATCTTTTTGACTATAAACCAATACTATAAACCAGATTTCTCCTTCAAATTTTTGTATTATTGAGAAATAACTGTACTCACCATCCTCGGGGATAAATTCAATCATGGAATTTTCTTTATTTGTCTCGTGTTTCGCCCATATTTTCAGCAGAATAGGTTTTTCAGGAAAAGGTTTTTCAGGGGGATACTGTATAATTGGTTCCGGGCCAGTTGATGTTGACCAATGAATTAAAATTATTCTTTCCATAATTAAATTTTAGTTAATTTTTCTAATGAAGTTCTGATGAATTTCTTTTCTTACTTTAATTTTTATTTATGTGTTAAATTATATTTCCCTTTTTTATTAATGGTTTTTGTTCTATAATAACTTATGTTTTTAAGAAAGTAGTCAAATCTATTGTTGAAATCTTAAATTCCGCAATTATAAAGTATTAAGAATTGAGTTATCTAAAAAAAAGTTTTATAGATCCATAATAACATAAATCGAGGGATATTCGTTTTTTGAAGAATTGAATTTGATTAAAAAAATTCAGGAAAGTTGTGTTCAATTCTGTTTAAGGTTATAGCTAATAAATTAAGGACTTCTTCATTGTTGTTGCTTTTGATGCTATCGACGAACTGATCTAAGATCTGATTTCCCATTGCGATGTCTTCTTTTGTTTTTTTCTTTTTATAACGAAAAAGTAATATAAACTCCCTTTCCAACCAGAGCAGATCATCGCGTAGGCTATCTTCTAACACTTTCTCATAGTCTTTTTCTGTCTTGTAGTTTTTTTCTGTCTCGTAGTTTTTTTCTGTCTCGTAGTCTTTTTCTGTCATTATAAATCCTCCTTAAATTTAATATTAAATACCTCAAATTAAACATAGTTTTTGAATATATAAAATTACTCAAACCGAAGAATTTTTATATCATTGTTACGTACAAAAGATATTTGTACACAAAAAGAAAAGTAATTTGTACACAAAAAGATTCTAAAGGATACAGTAAAAAACTTAATAAATAGGGGTTAGCTCCTTCCAACTATACTTCAGAAAATATAATAAGTAATTAATTCCGACTCCATCGAAAAAAAACCTTAATTATCCAATTTTTTAAAGCAATATCTAGTGAATATCTTTGAAAGCCCATAAATAGACTGCATGTTATTAGTACTTATTGCCTTATTGAGTGCTTTAAAAAACTCTGGTAAATTTAGCTCGTAGTTTTCCTTGGAAGAAATTTCTTCAAAATCTTTTTCTTTTTCATTCATACAAAACTATATTTTAGCAGATATTAAAAAAATCAATAATATCACGATATTATGATTTTGATGAAAAAAGATAACAATAAACTAGATATAAAGCAAAACCAAAATTACTCTTCTTTTTTTAGCTTTTTTTTCTTATTCCAATATCTTCTATAAAGGTAATAAACAATGAATATTGTTCCCATAACAGCAACTATGATTAAAAAGATTATATTAAATAGTGCTGATTGTGCTTCAATATTAGGGTCAGATGGATCAATTCCAAAAAGAGAACCGAGCCAAGCGAAGAAGAAAGCACGAGGGATAGCACCGATTAAAGTTCCAATAGAATATTTCTTAGTATCCATTTCTACAAGCCCTGATGCATAACTAATAGGATCAAAGAATATAAATGGAACCATTCTTGAGATTAAAATTGCCCATATACCATACTTTTCAATAAACTCATCAGCCATATTTATAGCTTTCTTCCCTACAAATTTTTCCGCAAGTGGGCGACCACCTTTTTTGCTAATATAAAAACATAACATTCCTGCTGCCATTGAACCTATAATACCCATGATTCCCCCATAGTAAACACCCCAAATCATTCCTGTTGCTAAAAGAACTATCTCACTAGGGATGGGTATAATTAACCCCTGAATCGCCATTATGCCAATAAATAAGAAAATCCCCCAAAATCCTAATGCTTGTATAGGATTGACAAAAAAATTTACTACTATTGAATAAAGAAAAGTAGGATCAACAAAATAGTTGTAAATAAATAAAGCTATCGAAAAGATGATTAAAGCAGCAAATATAATAATATATATTATAGTTTTGGTTTCATATTGAGAAAAATCGAATAAATTTTTGAAATATTTCTTTACTTTAACAGAAAATTGTTGACTATCATCTATTTGCTCATCGCTATTATCTTGTGCCATATTAATAAAAATCTTGAGTAAATATTAAGTAATATTAGTAATTTAAATTTCTATAAAAAGTATTTTTTTCATCTTTTCTCATAAATAAACGATAAAAAATAACAAATACTCGAGAAAAAAAATGAAGGAAGTCTATAAAAATGTTTATCATGTTGGTAATAGTGGTTGTTCCGTTTATTTAATCGAGACACAAAGCAATGATGGACTTGTTTTAATCGATTGTGGTATGAGTCTTGCAATGATAAAGAAAATCAATAAATCTAATCTAAATCCAATGGAAATAAAACATTGTATTATAACTCATTTCCACATAGACCATATCGCTGCATGTTATGATCTTAAACAATATAATAAAAAGGTAAAGTTCTATGCTCATGAATTAGATGCTGATGCAATAGAAGAGAAAGGGCATGATAGAAAGACAGCCGCCTTATGGTATGGGGTAGATTATAAACCAGTTAAACTTGAAAAAAGATTGAAAGGTGATCTTGAAATTTTAAAATTTGGAACTTTTGAATTTCAATGTATCCATACTCCAGGGCATACTCCAGGTTCCATCTCAATTTTGGTTGAAATTGAAGACAATAAAAAAAAGATATTATTTGGACAGGATATACATGGTCCAATTATTCCCGGTGTTAGTAATTTCGAAAATTATCAAATTTCTTTACGGAAACTTCTAGATTTGAACGCAGATATTTTATGTGAGGGACATTTTGGAATTTTTCAACCTGCGAGTGAAGTGCAACGATATATCAAAAAATATATAGAATAAAGTAAGAAGCATAGATTTTTTATCAAATATCATTTTCTGCTTCTTCCAATTCTTTTCCTATTAGAATTTCACTTAAACTTAATATTATTACTTCATCAGGATTCATTCCTTCTTAAATGATATTTAACCAACTTGTATCCCTCTCAACTATTATTTAAAAAAGTCATTTACTTCTTTATTTATTTTTAATAAATCTCCTTCTTCAATGGCGTCATGATCCATATTATCTATCATTACCAGTTCATATTCCTTGTTTGAGTTTTTCATTATATCTTTTACTTCAGAAATAGGAGTAATTTTATCTACATTTCCTACCACAATTTTCAATTTTTTGATTTTTAGATGGTGTATAAAATTCCTAATTTGATATTCCTTTTGAGACAATTCCTTCTTAATTAAATTAATAAATTCATTAATGTTACTAATACCCTTTACATTACCTGGGAGAAACCGATTTATATAATTCAATACTTTAGGGAAATTCTCATCACAAATGTGTTTCTTTAAATCTAAAATTGGACTAATTAATAGCAATTTAGTAATAGCATTAATTTGAGAGCAAAGAATCAGTGCAATATATGCACCAAAATCATGAGCAATAATATTAACGTTGGTTAAATTAAAAATATCATTATTAGACATGGAGTTAATAAAATTAATAATCTTGTATGCGTCTGCTACTTGAGATTTTATCGAAATTTTTCCTTCGCTATATCTATAACCCCTAAAATTAAATGTTATGAAGGCAAAACCAATATCCAATAGATATTGATAACTTCTCACAATTTCTTGTAGAGAAAATAACTGTGGAAATCCATGAAAATATATTATTACAGGATAGGGTTTTTGAAAAGACACGGGGGGATAATAAAGCATTCCCTTAAATAACTCATCTTCATTATAAATATCAAGCGAGGCAACTTCATAAGGTCCATCAAACTGTTTATTTTTGAATTCCAAGAAAAAACCAGCTTATATTAAGTAATCATTAATTTTATCTTACTTATACTATTTAATAAAGGTAACATGGTTTTAGAAGATTGGCACACTCATAATGAATTATGTCATCATGCAATAGGTACAATTGAGGATTATGTTAATAAAGCTATTGAACTTAAACTTAAAACAATAGGAATTAGTGATCATTTTCCCTATGAGTTCCTGAAGAATATCGAGAGGATTCCCTACAAAGAATATGCTATAACTTTACCTGAAATTGAAAATTACTTATCCACTACAGAAAAATTAAAAGGGAAATATAAAGAGGATATTACAATTCGAATTGGTTTTGAAATAGGTTACTTCAAATATCAAGAGTCCGCATTATCTAATCATCTAAACCCGATTAGAAATAGGTTAGATTTTATATTGGGGTCAATACACATTTTAAATTTTTTTGATGGAAAAGGAGCTTGGGGCTTTGATGACTCTAGATTTAGAGAAGATTATGATTATTATGGAGCAGATAAAGTGTATATGTTTTATTATCAAAAACTCCAAAAAATGGTAAGAACACCCGGATTTGACTTTGACATTATTGCTCATTTCGATTTACCCAAGAAATTCAATGATATTCCTAATAATAAAGAAATTGTGAATAACGAGATGATGAAAGCTTTAGAACTCATAAAAAAAAGAAATCTTGTGATTGAAATTAACACGGGAGGGTTGAGGAAAGACTGTAAAGAGCAATATCCAAGTGAAGAAATTATACAAGAGATGTTCCAAAATGATATTTTTGTCTTAATAGGCTCAGACGCCCATACTCCTCATGAAATAGCATGGGAATTCAAAAAGATGATTACAATGCTAAAAAGAATAGGGTACAATCAATTAGCCCATTTTAACAAAAGAAAAATGACTTTAATAGAAATATAATTAAACATATTTATAAGATTAAAAATGTCATTTTTCAAATATTAACGGTAAATGTGTAAGAGAAAAATGTCCTATTTTCTAAACTTCATTTTTTTAGACTTTTCTGCTCTGGATCCAGCCTTCAGTGGCTAAAGAATTGAATAATTTGAAATGTTTAGGATCTCTTGTATGGATTACTAAATTATTATCTTCAGAATCGCCAATTACTGCTAATAAGAGTTCTTCTCCATCTCTGGTTAATACATATCTGTCTGCTCGTTCATAATTTCGCAAACTTATATTATCTAAACTTTCGAACTCTTCTAGCAGTTCAGAATGCTCATCAATTCCGGGATTAATTGAACAAGCAATCGACATGGAAACAGACGATCTAAGTTCATATAAATACAACTCCTGTAAATCTTCAATACTAGGAACGACTATGGTAACATTAGCTATAGCTTTTTCTAATATTTCTCTCATTTTCTCAAGAATTTGAGATCTGATGATTTGTATATTTGTAAAATCCATAATTTTTACATCTGCAGAACTAGATTCAGCTTTTCTGAGTTTCTCATTTTCCAATTCTAAGCTTTCTAACTCTTCATCTGCTTTAGCTAATTCTTCATTTAATATTTCTATCTCTTTCTGAAGCTGAGTAATCGCTTTATCTTTCTCTTTCAAAATACTTGTATCAACGGCAGAAGAAGCTATTTTTCTGATTTCTTCCTCTTTTAATGCAATAGTTTTTTCTAAAGTTTTAGTCTCATCATCTTTAGTTTTGAGTGTCTTCTCGAGAGTTTTGATTTGCTCATCTTTTAATTGAAGAGAATTCTCGAGGGTCTTAACTTGCTGATCTTTTAATTTGATGAGGTTATCTTTAGCCTCTAATTGTTTTTTTAAATTGGTGTTTTTTATTTCGTAATCCATATAACATTAATAGTAATATTTTTTATTAATAATTTTTACTATAATGATTACAATTTAAAAATTTATTATATCTAATTCTTTTTTATCATTTTGAGTAATAAAACAATCTTTTGCGTGAAAATTATCTGGTAAGTTTACATTCTCGTCTATAATACACCAATTTAATTTGCAAGATTTTCCAATAATGGTATTGTCGAAAATAATAACATCTGCTAATTCACAAAAATCACCTATCTTACAATACTTGCCAATTATCACATAAGGTCCTATTAAAACCTTTTTTCCTATCTTGGCTTCAAAATTTATTTTAACAGGTTCATTAAATTCAGGAGATTTACCTTTAAATTTTTCAAGATTTTCACCAGATAAAAATCTATTATTCATTTCAATGATGTCTTTTAAATTTGTTAAGTGAAATTTACCAATATTATTTCTTGTAATTAAAGGTCTTATAATCCGTATTCCACGAACATCATCTCCGGAAATTAGAGCCTTCTTTATCGCATCTTGAAATTCCTTTTCACCACGTTCAGAAATTATAATATTTTTTAAATGTTTCGCAATTTTTTGATTAAGTAGATATAAAGGCAAAGAATAATAATTACTTAAGATCTGATGAGATTTTGGCTTCTCTATGATGTCAATTATTTCTAAACCATGATCTAGATTAATATCATTACCTAATTTTGAATCCTTTGAAATTTTGACATTACCGTGACCACTGGCAATGTCAACATCACGTGATACCATTAAACTTAGAATCATATCTGCTTTTGAATTTTTATACAGTGAATACATCTTAAATATATCTTCACTTTGAGGAATAATATCCCCAGCTGTTATAAACAAACCTTTTATATCTTCATTATTTTGATTAATATGTTTGATAGATAAGGAAATTGCTTCAGCCATACCTGTAAGCTCCTTTTGTTCTACGAATTCAATCTCAATATCCTTATTTTTTAAAACCTCTTTTTTAACAAGTTCCTTTTTATAACCTATTAAGATACAAAATCTAGAAAATCCAGCATCCTCAAAATTAGAGATTATTCTCGAGATAATTGCACTTCCACAAATATTTACTAACGGTTTTGGTATTTTATTTGAGAGAGGTCGTAATCTAGTAGCATAACCCGCAGCTAATATTAGTACATAGATATCTGATTTTGTTTCCGCCATATAATACCCTAAATGAATTTTGTATTCAAATTCTTAAAATTATTATTAAATTATTAGAATATCTTTTTATTTTCAAATATATTAATATTCATCCATGGAAAAGCAAGATAAAATAATCGAAGAATTACAATCAGATATATCCGAACTAATAGAAAGGGAGCTTCAATCAGCACCAGCTATTATTGGTATTAATATTGGTACTCCGGAAGGCACAAAAGTTGCAAGTCAATTTAAAAAAGATATTAAAATGACAACAGGTGAAGTTACAGCTGCAAATAGTAGCCTCGTATTTCTTTCATCAAAAATGTTAAGAGATTCACTAAATCAAGAAGTTTCTTATAACTTAATTATTGGTAAGGATAAAATCGTCCTTTCAATTTTAACAGAAAATATCACTATGATAACCTATTTGAATAGAGAATTAGCCGAACTTGAAGGATTAGATTCGTATATAAATAAGTTACAAAAATTAAGTTTACAAATATCCGCTATAATTGAAACGTCAGATATTCTTAAGGAAGAAATATTTAAAGGCCTGAAAAGGGCAATTCCAAATACTCTCGTTTTAGCTATTATAACTAAGGATGGTTTGCCTATTAAGATTCAGTCTACTATGCCTGAACCAATTCTTTCAGCAATGGTTGCAGCATTATATAATTTATCTGGAGTTTTATTGGAAAGTGGCATGGAATATTCAATAATAGGTGGAGAGAATGGATCTGTTATAATCCATGATTTAGATGAGAATAGAGTATTAGCACTTGCTGTTCCAGAGTCAGACGAGAGAAAATTAGGATCTTACATTGCGAAGATTAAAGCTATCCTGCAATGAGATAAAAATTATTAACCAATAATTTTATTGATCTTATTTACAATCTTTTTTGCTCCATTAAAAGATTCATAGAAGTTATCTGTTTCATATAAAATAGTACATAAAGGCTCTCCTTTTAAAACACTCTTAATTGGCTCAGTTTTATCATGAACAAATTCAAGATTATTTATTTTTGGTAAAAGGCTTTTTTCAATATCTCTTGGAGCAAAAAATACTAGTTTTGTAGCAAATTTTTTAGGTCTCGCAGAATTAATCAATTTTTTAACAGTTTTCCATTCTTTTGGTATAAAACTTTTTATATGAAGATCCAAGAGATTCAAATTCAGTACAATTTCTGAAGCTCTAATAGAGCCGGGGATTCTTGGATTACATTCCATAAAGTATGGATAATGCTCTTTTAATACAAAATCAAATCCATTAATTCCTTTTAAACCTAATTTTTTAGTTAAAGCTATTGATATTTCAGATATAATTGTTTCCTCCTCTTTCAATAATCCAGCAGGTACAATATTACCACAATACATAAATTC
>CAZBNW010000050.1:0-18198 GCA_964493385.1 uncultured archaeon
GAACGCTTGAGGGGCATACTTTTTACGTTTTATCTGTAGCAGTCTCTCCTGATGGCAATTATGTAGTTAGCAGCTCATTTGATAAGGAGATTAAAGTATGGGATTTAGCCACCGGGAAGCTCTTAAAGACACTTAAAGGGCACACAAAAGATATAGGCTCAGTTGCAGTTTCGCCTGATGGTAAATATATCGTCAGCGGATCAAACGACAATACAATAAAAATATGGGAATTACTTACAGGCAATCTTGTAAGAACACTCCCAGGGCATAAAAAATATGTAACAGTGGTGGTTATCACTTCTGATGGAAAGTATATAATCAGTGGATCAGGGGATAAAACTGTGAAAGTATGGGAATTTTCCACAGGTTATTTAATTCGAACTTTCACGGGACATACTTGGTATATTTTATCTGTAGCAGTTTCTCCCGATAATAATTATGTGATTAGCAGCTCATTTGATAAGGAGATTAAGGTATGGGATATAGCCACTGGGAAGCTCTTAAAGACACTCACGGAGCACAGAAAAGAGGTTGGCTCAATTTCCATCTCTCCTGATTTTAGATATATTATCAGCGGATCAAACGACAAGACAATAAAAATTTGGAGTGTTAAATAGACGTAATTATATTGTCAATAACCTACTTGAGATATTTAAATAGAACATCCAAATCTGCTAGCTTGTCAATAGGTTTAATAATTATATCATCTGCTCCAGTAGATGTTAATATCTCCCCTTTTTCTTTTTCTGAAACAACAGCAGATATTAATATTATTGGAATTGTACTGTATTGTGGTTTGGATTTTAACATTTGACATAATTTGTCTCCATTGATATTGCTAGTTTTTAAATCTATATCTAATAAAATAGCTCGAGGAGTAGAAACTTTTAAAATGTCAAGCCCCTCTTCAGAAGTCTCTATAGACTTAATATCTAACTCTTTTCTCTTGAAATAGGTATCAACTGTTTTTCGTTCTAATTCATTATCTTCGATATACAAAATATCGAATTTTTTCACATGTCTTATTAGTTTTGGTTCCTCAAAACGCCGTTTTATTGAAATTTCTAATTCAAGCAGAGCGTTTTTTACATTTTCAATATTTTCAACCAGTTTATTTGGTTCATTTAAAAAATTATTTAACATCAGAATTGATACTTTAAGAGGTGAAAGTTTCTGTTTTAACTCTTCATAATAAGTCATGTTTAATTCATAAATATCAATAGCTTCTTTTATAAAATCACCAATATATTTATCGTTATAATCTTTTCTATCAGTAGATTTTTGTAATACTTGTTTTACATAATCTATATAGTAAGAAACGGAATCTCTTATTATTTTTGCTTGTTTTTTAATATCATATTGTTCCATGAACTCCTTCAATTTACTATCGAGTTTGGAATCTACATAAGTATACCATTTTACTTCTTTTTTCGATTTTTCTGTTTTTTTAGGAATCTTATCGTTCATATTTGAATAACTTTTCCGGATTCTTGGTTTTAAAATTTACCAAATTATGTTTAATTAAGTAATTAAATATTATTTTAATTCTTAAATTATTCTACTTCTGGGATTAAAATAACGAAATTACTTCCTTGAGTGTAATCTCCTTTTATTCTATCCTCAACCCAGATTTTACCTTCGCATAGATCTATAAGTTTAGCAACCAGAGAAAGTCCAAGCCCCATACCTTTAGATCCAGTTCTTTTCTTGTAATTCTCCATGAATATGAGACTTTTTCTATCATCATTTATACCAATACCGTTATCTTTAAATTCTAATTTAATATATGATTTCTCATTTTCTCTCAATTTTGAAATGCTAATTTCAATCACTATAGGTTCATTTTTATTGTAAAGCACAGAGTTAATAAGAATATTTTCGAATACATCAAGTAACAGGTCATTAGCAAGTACATAAATTTCATCTAAATCAGATTCAATATTAATAATAATTTCTCGTTTCTGGAAGTTTATTTTAACAAATTGAATAGCGCTTTTCAATTTCTTAAAAACCTCTGTAGGTTCTAATGGCATTTCAGATTCTTCAATTTCTGATAAATTTCTAATATTATTTATTAATTTCTTTCCTCGATTAATTTGTTGCTCAACTACATCAAAATATTCAAGCATATCATTATTTTTTACTCCTTCTTTTAATAAAGTATCACATAAATCTATAGAATTTCCAATCGTATGAAACATATTAGAAATATCATGAGTAAACAATCCTTTATAACATTTTGCTCTGTTATATGCCTTTCGATATTTTTTTTCGGAATTTTCCAGCTTGATCGTTCTCTCTTTTACTCTAGTTTCTAAATCTTTCCTTAAATCCTCTAATTCAATTTCAGCTAACTTTTTCTCTGTAATATCCTTAATAAATGTTTGAATAAGTCTTTTTTTACCTATTTTTACAAAGGACGATTCCAAGGTTATCCAAAAAGGTTTACCATCGCCTCTATAAATTTCGAATTCGATAGGTTTAATGTATCCTTTTTTTAGTAATATTTTGAATCTATCTTTCATAAGTTTCTCTAAATTTTCAAATCTGGGATCTCCTTCACGTGCAAACATTTTAAGTACATCTCTGAAAGACTTTCCTATTAAATCAGTGTATTTAAATATTGCTAAGAATTTATCCATAGTTTCATTGCAATCAATAATTTTTCCTTGTAAATCTACGAGCCAAATTGCATAGGGTGTAGTATTAAATAAATTCCGATACATTTCTTCAGATTCTTTTAATTTCTGTTCAGCCTTTTTGCGCTTAGTAATGTCACGATTGATGCCACGATATCCTAAAAGTTGTCTACTTTCATCAAAGATTGGCACTCCACTTGTTTCAAGAATTATTAAGCTTCCATCTTTATGGAGATTCGTATTTTCAAGTATCTTAAAAGATTTATCAGATTCAAGTATGGTTTGAAAAATATTTCTCACACGTTCTGCTTCATCTAAAGGCATTAAATCAAAAGGCGTTTTGTCAATGATTTCTTCTGGCTCATACCCTAATATATCTCTAATTTTTGGACTTACATAAGTAAAAACGGAATTCGCATTCACCTCCCATATCCAATCACTAGTAGTTTCGACCAAAGACCGAAATTTATCCTCACTCTTACGCAATTTTCTTTCCGTCTGTTTGCGTTCGGTAACATTTTCATGCATAAATACATAATTCTTAATTTTTTTCTCTCTGTCAAGAATCGGAAAAGCAACCGCTTTATGGCATATTGGTGAGCTCGGATAATCCTCTAAATTAAGACCAAGTTCTCTTGCGGAGTCACGAACATCATACCAATGTTCTCCCATCTTTACAACCTTACCTTCCCTTAAATTTAGAATTTTATCTAGTAGTCCTCTCTTTTTAAGATGAGGATCTGTAAAGATAGAGTATTCAGGTGGAGCAACAGATTTAAACATATCTATGAAAGCTTTATTAGCACTAACGTGACGTCCCTCAGCATCTTTTATTTCGATAGCATAAGGATTTAATTCGATTATATTTTTTAATGTGTTTCTCTCTTCAGCTAGCTCAAATTCAATTTTCTTTTGATCGTCGATATTTCGAAAATTAATGAGTATTCGGTCATTAGCTAACATAAAAATAAAAATATTGTAAAAGCCAATTTGACCGTTTATCTTTATACTATATTCAAATATTTGAGGTTTCTTTTCTAAAATTTTTTGTTTCAATTCTTTATTTCGCTCTTGTTGAATTTGAGATCCGAATAACTTGAAAAAATCTTCTCCTTGAAGACTCTCCTTATCGAAATATGAATTAAGAAGTTTGTCTTTAATCTTATAACTCAAGACTATATTCTCTTTTGAGAGTAAAAAATAGGCATCGAATATTGAATCAATACTATTTATACATTCTTCTTCAAAATTTCCTAATATAACATTTAAGGAAGTCAAAAACACCTACCCTTTAAAGAAATCAATTTTCTTCCGAACTGGAAATATTAATATAACTATTATAGTAATTTATTAAAATTCTTTATATATATATACTTTTTTTCTATAAAATTTAACACCATTTTAAAATAAAAGGAACGTAGGTTAGTTTCTTATGAGAAGTGCTAAGAACTAACCCGCACTTCTTATAAATCGTTTGGAGTAAATATAGTTAGCTCTTTTAAATTTACCAGTAATTCGTAAATTTTTACCACCAAAATATTTGTTTTACTACTATTTTTTTAATTTTTACTATTAATATTCGAAAAAATCTTTTTATATGTTTAAGAAAAATTGAATTATAATAACAAAAATTTAAAGTGAATTTATATGAAAAAAAAGATAATTACAAGTCTATTAATTCTTGCTCTCTTTTTACCATTAATTGGTGGTTCAATAAAGACAATTAACAACAAATCAATAAAGCAATATTCTCAAGTCTTGCCTAGTAATGGCTTTCCCATAAGTCCATTCATTTATGGCTCAACTGAAACTCCACGTGTTTTAGATCCAGTTGATTGTGTATATCGTAGATCCAGTATTGTTATAGATCAGGTAGCTGAGACATTATTTACTCATAATTATAGTGATCCATCATTGCCATTAATACCTCTACTTGCAACTGGATATGATTTAGAACCAACTGAAAAACTTAATTATACAATATATTTACGCCAAGGAGTTAATTTTCATGATGGTTCTGAGTTTAATTCGACAGTAGCAAAATGGAATTTTGATAGAATAGAATACTGGTGGAACACAACTGGACTACTACCTGCCTTTGAGACTCCGGGAGATGCTGCAGTTCTCGGTTTCTGGGAAGACGGAAAATTACCAATTTGGAACCGAACTGAAATTGTTAATGATTATACCATTAAAATTATATTAAATAAACATCTTGCTGGAGAGATTGCATTATTAACTTATACCGCATTTGCTATGCTATCTATGGAATCAACCCCATTTTCTAGTAGGTTAACACTAGGGACAGATCAAATTATTGGTACTGGTCCTTTCGTTTTTGAATATTATTTTACAGGAATAGAGGCTAGTTTCCATGCTTTTGATAATTATTGGGGAGAAAAAGCAAATATTGAAGAATTATTATTTAAGTACTATTCTACTCCAACATCATTAAATATGGCAGTTTTAGCGCAGAATATTCATTTTATAGACGACCCACTTCCGGAATATCTTGACACTTTTAAAGCATATCCTGATCTATCTGTTATAGATGACGGAAAAAATGATAGAACGCCAAGATTTTTGGTATTTAATAATCAGACAGTAAATAATATTATCCGAAAAGCACTTTCTTATGCTATAAATTACTCACATATTACTGATGTAATGATGAACGGAACTTCAATACGATTAAAATCTCCAATTCCCTCGGGCATTTTATATTCTAATACAGCATTCAATTATCCTATTCTCAATATAACTAAAGCTAGAAAAATTATACAAAGTACGGGTCATGGAGCTACATTAGATCCAAACTATCCTGGATTAAATGAAACAGATTGGGAGGGCTTAGCAGATAGTGGAACACTTAATATTACAATGTGGGTACATGACATAAAATGGTATCATAAAGATCTCTTTACTTCATGTAATAAAAGTTTCAGAAAAATAGGAATTAACCCCATTAAGAAAGAAACTAATTGGAATACATGGGCCTCTAATATACAAGGAGATCCTAGTTGGGCAGATATGTGGTTTATAGGTTGGGGATTCGATTATAACGATCCTTGGAATTTAATTAATTTTCTATTCTCAAATGTTTCTATAATTAATTGGATGCTCGGATATGTTAATGATCCTTATCTTCAAAATCTCATCGAATTAGGGACGGAAGAATTTGATCCAGTTTTAAGAGAAGGGCTTTATGATGAGATTCAAAGAAATATTGTTGAAGATCTTATGCCAGTAGCGTTGCTTGATATTAGCAAGATGTATCACGTTCATCACGTTGATCTTATTGGTTTTAGTCAAAATGCCTTGGAAAAAACATATTTCTACAATTTTAAATGGACGGCTCCTTACAGATTGAATATTACTTCTCCAGAAGATGTCTCATTTGTCGAGGGTTCTACGGGAAATAATATTACATGGACAATCACAGCTGATTCTCTTGAAAATCCAACATATGAGATATATATTAACGATACTTTAGATGAGACAGATATTTGGCAGAGCAATATTCCTATAGTTGTTTATTTGGATAATCTTTCTGCTGGCGCATATGAATTTAAAATTGAGGTTTATAATACATATAAAACAGCAGAAGATATTGTAATTGTAACTGTTGAAGCAAAGGAGATTCCCCCTTGGATATCAGGGTATTCCTTATTATTTATATTAGGTATTACAATTATTACAATGCTATATGTTATTAAGAAAGCAAAGAGAAAAGGCTAACCCTAATTTCTTTTTTTTTTTAATCTATTAATCTTAAGTTTCTTTATACCATTGACTAATCAAATTACGCTTCTTAATATATCTAAGAAGATAAACAGTTATAATTAACGTAATTATGGTTTCAATAATCCATATGAGCCCATAAACGGTTAAATTACGGTCGATTTGTATTGGTCCAAGATTAATAGGACCAAAATCTACAATAGAGTATAATAAAAAATCAGGAGATTGGATAATTAGTGGAAAAAATAACTCTATGTATTCATGTGCGGGGAGATCAAGTAAAAGATGTGTTAATCCTCCAATAAGCGCAGAATAAGACGCAATACTAAAATATCTTCTATTATATTCTTTTTTCTTCAAGTTATCCCATTCTTCAATGCCAAAATATTTCAAAGGCTTATATATCTTTCTATTTCTGTTTGCCAGATTAGCAGCAAATGGACCAATATATGTACTAAATATTATTGTTAATATTATGGTCAAGGGTATGGTATATATGAATAATCCTAATAGACTGTGAGTAATATTTCTAAATGAAAACGGTACAAATGGATCAATAATCACATTTAAATCAGGAATTAATGTACTGATACAAAGGGCCGTTCCGTCAAATTTTTTTGGATATTTTATTTTTAACGCTAAACCCGGTGCTTGGTGAGAAATTAAGCCACTTGGCATTTGATTAGAGTACTCTTTTTAATGGTAATAATTTTAGTTTTGGTTTTAACTTTTTGAAAATCCTCCATGATGAAATTCAATACTATAATTAAGTTTCTTTTTTTCGCAATATTCCTCAATATTGCTCTCAAGAATATCCCAATAACTCCGATCTTTTTGGATTTCTTTATATTTTGGAAGCAATTTTGGATAATATTCTTTAATTACTTTCATAATTCGGGGAATATTATGAGGTCTGAAATTCAAGTTCTCAAAGCTATAACGATCGGAATATTCTATTGTCTTTTCAATAATTGCCTTAAAATTAGTAATTTCTGGAAAAAAAGGCGATATAAATGTATAAGTCTCAATACCTGCTTTAGAAATTTGCTTAATAGCTTCTAATCTTTCTATCGGTTTAGACGCCGCTCGTTCGATAATTCTGGCGAAATTCTCATTTAGAGTGCTAATTGAAATACCAACTCTAACATTTTTAAATTTCTGAAATAAATCAATATCTCTGACAACTAATTTCGATTTAGTAAGGATAGAGATTTCAGCTTCAGTTCCAACTAGTCTTTCTAATATTTTTCGAGTGTTTTGATATTTATTTTCCAATGGCAAATATGGATCAGTTACTGAACTTAATAAAATTGTTTTACCATCGTATCTCTGCGGTTTAATCTTATTCAAATCAAAGGTTTTAATATCTAAAAAATGTCCCCATTTATCACCCTTATGGTTGGTAAATCTAATCATAAATTCAGCATAACAATAAATACAACCATGCTGACAACCAGTATAGGGATTTATAACATAATCAATTGAAGGAATATTGCTTTTTGTTATAATACTTTTAGCTTCTCGAAAATCAATTTTCACTTTTTATATTCTCCAAAAAGGGTATATTTAAGAATTTATTTGGGGTTGTTTAAAAAATAAACTCTTTTAAAATGATATTAAAATAAAAAATGAAAGATTCTAAATGTTTACTAATTCAATATAGAATACTTTAGATAATCTCAAAAAAAGTTTGATTTGATAAGATTCATTATTCTTTTTAAAGCCTATAGTTTTAAATCTTAATGAGTAATCTTAAAACTAATGTTAGCTATAAACTAGATGATTTGAAGCTAGGGGAACGTTTAAATTTAATAAAAAAAAAGAAACTATTTCTAGGTATCACCCTAGCTAGTATTTTAATAGGAGCTAGCATAATTATTACATTTGTATATTTTGAGTTTTCCTCTGAAAAAAATGTAGATAGATTCCCAGATTTCATAACAAAAAATGAAGATTATTTTAGAACAAGAATAGGACTTATTCCTGAGATTAATTCAAATACTTACAGACTTGTTGTGTGGGGACAAGTAAATAACCCAAAAATTTTACTCTTTCTGAACTTCGGGCTTTAGATTTAATTGATCAAACGTTAACAACAGAATGCATTGGCAATTTCCCTAAAGGACCACTTCTATCTACTGGTGTGTGGAGAGGTTTCTTAGTATATGATCTTATAGAGTCGCTTGGTTTGAAAGAAAATGCAACAGGTGTAAGATATTTAGCAGCAGATGGATATTATGTATCCCATACACTTGATCAACTAAGAGATAATGGAACCATTGGAGCTCTCTATATGAATGGAGAAATCTTACCTCCTGTTCAAGGATTTCCACTTAGAATTGTCAATCCTGGTTCTTATGGAGCAAAGCAACCAGCATGGGTAATAGAAATAGAAGTTATGGATAGACCACTTGAAGATTATTGGGATGATAGAGGTTGGGACACATCTCCACCCATGGACGTTGATTCAACAATATTTTTTCCTAAAGATTCTGTAAATGTAAAAGTTGGGGAACCTTTTGAAATTGGAGGTGCTGCTTTTGGAGGCACAAGGATTTCTAAAATTGAGTATACAATCAATGAAGGTTTGAATTGGACTAATGCTGACATTGTCAAAAGTATTGATTTAGATCACGTATGGGTCTTCTGGGAGGCATCAATTACTTTTGAAATACCAGGAACCTTCTTCATAAATACTAAAGCAACTGATATCTACAACAATACACAGCCAATGATGGATTCGTATTTGGATGATGGAATTAATAGTTGGCCAACATTAATCGTTATTGTAAAAGACTAAATATTTTCTCCCAAAAATTTTGAGTTTTTAAATTTTAAAAGTAGAATAGAATACTAAAATAAAGAAATCATAAAACTATTGAATTTTCTATAGTACTATTTTTAATTCTGTTTTATTATAAGTCTCTTGCCTTATGTCATAAGGATGATCTGTAATAATTGTAACTAAATTGAAATTATATATATTAATACAACCTTTAAACTTTATAACGTATATTTTATAGGTTTAACGAAACATATGGATCTTCCTAACCGAATAGAGACTAAAAGACTTATCCTTAGACCAATTAATCAGGATGATTTTGAATTTTTATCAGAAATTTTTAAAGTTGACGATATTGCAGAAAACCTAAAATTCCTTTTAAATACTAAACCAGAGAATGATAAAAAGACTTTAATCCAATCTATTATTGCCTCACATAGTACTTCAGAACCAAATGTTGCTCTAATAATTATAAATAGAGAAAGTAAAAATCGTATTGGAACTTGTGGATTAATCCCTTTAGAAGGTAGTGATGATGTAGAATGTTTCTATGCTCTGTTACCTAGATATAGAGGTCAGGGATTTGCTATAGAGTCAATGAAAAAGCTTATAGAATATGCTTTTATGAAACTAAATTTATCTAAAATATCAGCGTTTATAAATCCTAAAAGCACCTCATTATGGAAAGTTGCTGAAAGAGTAGGAATGAAATATATGGGTCATATTGAATACAATAACATTACTTCAAAGGCTATGTTTTTCACAATTGAAAAGTCAGAATATGAGATCCAAAGGTTTTATTAAAGATTATTTAAAGAAGTCGGAACAAGATTTTTAAAAGTACCCCAATTTTCTGAAAATATTTAAATATAACTTTATAATCTTGAATTATAGACTTCTCTATTAAAAGAGGGTTGAAAATATGAAAGTTAGAGAATTTAAATCTATATTAATAATACTATTAGTGTTTACAACATTAACCTACATTGGGATTTCATTAAACTTCTTATCAAATCACCAAAATATTGGGTCTAGGGATAATATTAATAAAATTGATTTGAAGACTTCTACCACTTATACTAACCCAATAACTATTGATGCATTAGCCACCACTAACACTACAACTTTTGGTAATTGGACATGGGCATTTAATCAAGGGTTATGTACTGGTTCTGGTACTCTTGGTAATCCATATATTATTCAAGATGATATTTTCAATATTGGGATGGGTCCATGTTTATCGATATTCAATTCAAGAAACCATTTTAAAATCATCAACTGTAAGTTTAGATCATCATTTTTAGGCAGTGGGATTTTTATCTCAAATACAACAAATGGGATACTAGAAGATAATAATTTTTATAACATGTTTTTTGGAATAGATATAGTTAATTGTAGCTATTTAACCATTCTCGAAAATAATGCAACCTCATGTAGTATAGGATATCTTATAGATAATGCAAAATTTCTCACAATTTCAAGGAACTTAGCATCAAAAGGTACAAGTGGTATAAGTTTTAATGACGTTCATCGGAGCACTATAGATAAGAATGAAATATTTAATAATTCAGGTGATGGGATTTATTCATTCATAAGTGATTCAAACGAGTTTTCAGAAAACGTACTATTGAACAACTCACATGGTATTCATTTGGATTCTTCTGATAAAAACATATTATCTAAAAATACAGCAGAAAATAATCCTAATCATGGATTTTATCTTGAAACTTGTGATGAGAACATTGTTTCAAAAAATTTAGCATATGATAATGGTAACAGTGGAATTAATATTGACTCAAATGGTATTGATTCTAATATAATTTCAGAAAATATAGTGTATTTTAATGGTTTTGATGGTATAACCCTATACGATAGTGACAATAATACTGTCGAAGGTAATAATGCCCATGATAATGGTCGGGATGGAATAAGGGTTAGTTATGGAAGCACTCACAATATTCTAAGAAATAATCTATTTAATCATAATATGGAAAGTGGTATCTATATATTTAGCAATAGTGATAATAATGTTTTATATAAAAATTCAATAAAAGAAAATATTAACCATGGAATATTCATAGATACAAGTGATAACAATGCAGTTAGCGAAAATAATGTAAATAATAACCAGCTTTATGGTATCTATGTATTAAATAGCGATGATAATTTTGTATATTCCAATACAGCCAATAACAATGAAATTGGAGTGTTAATAGACACTAGTAATAATAATATGTTTATCGGGAATACACTACTATATAATACATATTGCATCAATGAGACTGGAAGTACTGGGAATCTTTTTGCTGATAATAACTGCAATGTCGTAACCACTCCAGGATTAGACTTATCATTGTTTCTATTAATAATTAGTATAGTAGAAGGTGTAGCTATTATTGGGTTGGTCTCTTTATTTATAATAAGGAGAAAGAGAAAAAGTTAATATATAAATTCTAATCTTTTTTTTTATCTATTTTTTTAAAAAAAGGCACCCATTTATATCGTTGCCATTTTAATATCATCAACTTCTTGTATAAATTATTGTAAAAGTAATCTCAACTTCATTTACCGTACCCTATAGGTATAATATAAAGTGGTTCAATTTTTTTAGGAAGTTCGAGAACTTTTTTTACTTGATCATCTTCAAAAGCCCCAATCGGTACTGATGCTAAACCTAAAGCGACAGCCTCTAAGTGAATATTTTGTGCACAATGCCCCACTTCAATAAATACATATCTAACACCTCTTTGTCCATATCCCCCAGTAGTTCTTGAGAATACAGCGCAGATTATTATATTCATATATGCTTCAGCAATAAAATGTTGGTCCAAGGAAGCTCTTGCAAGTTTACTACTCAAATCTTCTTCAGTAATCAATTCTAACGCATGTTTCTTAATATTATAACGAAGGAAGCCCTTATCCTTGAGAGTAACATAGATTTCTAATGGATAAGTCGCTCCTGCAGAAGGAACGGTTCTTTTGTCTCCCTTCTTCCCTTGGGTCGCCCATAATATCTGTGAGATTTTTTCAATCTCAATAACTTTATCTTTATAGCTTCTCACACTTTCACGTTCATAAATACACTCTTCAAGACTTTTAATTCCTTTTAATATTGGTTTTGGAAGCCGGATATCCATTATTTCACCTTGTTTTTTAGATTAATCAATATAATAGAGAATATTTTATTAATATTATTTCTGCGATAATAAGAAATTTTATTTTAAATAATATTAATGATTATCTATGCCTTCAACACCTAATTTGAAAGAAATGTTCCAAGAATGGAATGAGTTAAATTCTAAAACCCAAGAGTCAATGGGACAATTTGATTTCGCGAATATTAAAAAAATTCGAGAGAGTCAGAAAAAAATTGAAGATGCTATTTATGAGATCTTAAAAGAAAATGCACCAGCAAATATTAAAGAGATTATACCGGACGATTGTGGTGAAATGGAAGTTGGTTATGACACGGAGGGGAATACTTTTTATTATGTGATGATGGATCCTAAAACTGAAGATGAAGAAGAAATTAAGCTTATTGCAATAACGATTGATACTGATAAAAAAATCTCTATGATTGAGGATTTTAAAATAGAATAGAAAACAAAATTATTACAAAAATTATATTTTTTCCCTCTTTCTTTGAATCTTTTCAGCGCTTTACGTTCTAATATTTTTATGAAATAAAAAGTAAAGAGATATATATAAAGTTTTAAAATAATTACATAACACGACTATTATAATTTAAGAGTATGATTTAAAATGTATAAAGTAGTATTTTTAAGACATGGGGAAAGTACTTGGAATAAGGAAAATAGATTTACAGGTTGGACTGATGTAGATCTCTCTGAAAAGGGCATTAAAGAAGCGAAAGAGGCAGCCCGGTTATTGAAGGAAGGAGGTTATACTTTTGATATTGCTTATACATCAGTGCTGAAAAGAGGAATTCGAACCTTATGGATTGTTTTGGATGAGATGGATTTAATGTGGATTCCTGTGTATCGATCTTGGCAATTAAATGAAAGACATTATGGTGCCTTACAGGGTCTTTTCAAAGCAAAAATGGCAGCTGAAATAGGTGAAGACCAAGTGCTTATCTGGAGAAGGAGTTATGATATACCACCCCCTGCTTTAAAAACAAGTGATCCAAGATATCCTGGAAATGAAGCAAAATATATGGATTTAAGCGCTGATGAGATTCCCTTAACTGAATGTTTAAAGGATACAGTTGCAAGAGTATTGCCCTATTGGCATGATACTATTACTCCAACTATAAAATCAGGTAAAAGAGTTTTGATATCAGCACATGGCAATAGTTTAAGAGCACTTGTCAAGTATCTTGATAATATGCCTGATAAAGAAATTGTCAAATTAAATATCCCTACTGGTATTCCATTAATATATGAGTTAGATGAGAATTTAAAACCAATTACACATTATTATCTAGGCGACCAAGAGGAAATTGAAAAAGCAATAGAGGCTGTTGCTGCTCAAGGAAAAGCAAAATAAAAAAAATTAGTATTAATAAGCTCCAAAAGAAAATGAAGGCAATAAAAAAAATAAATTCGAAAAATTTTACGATTCTTATTTTTACAGTTTTAATTTTTCTAATATCAATTTTTCCTCAATCAATAATCAATGTAAAGGCACAAAATCCCATTCCTATTACAGTACAAGAAGCTTATGATATGATAAATAATAATACTGGATATCCAGATTTAATAGTTTTAGATGTCAGGAGACGAGATGAGTATGATGCAGAACATATATGTAATGCAATATTAATACCAGTGACTGAGCTTGAATCAAGAATCAGTGAACTTATGCCTTATAATGAAACAGAGATTATTGTTTACTGTGGAACGGGAGCTAGAAGTGCACAAGCGAGTCAGATTCTTGTAGATCATAATTTTACCAAAGTATTTGATATGCAAGGGGGTATTTCAGCATGGATTTCTGCTGGTTACGAAACTTGTGGTTTATCTCAGCCCATAATCCATTTTTCATTTCATATATATTTGATAATATTTTTAGGGATTTGTGTAACCCTAACAGTATTTTTAAAGAAAAAGAAAGAAAAAATTATTTTTTTTTAAAAAATAAAAAAAAATATTAAGAATTAAATTTGATTACCATTTCATCCCAAGCATTTTATAGGTATCGGATACTCCCATTAAACTCTCAACCTGCCAGCGGAATCCCTCAATCTCATTTGAAAATGGCATAAAATATTTTAAAAGCCCCTCTGCCGCCTCTTCTGCCTTTCCCCTTTCTGTATAAATTATGTGGTATTGTTTAGCACCATCTAGCCCTCCTGCTGTATTAAAAACTCGCCATTTTGTTACATAAGGTATTTCTCTCGGTTGTTTCAAATACAATTTCGCCATTTCAACTCCTTTATGGTTAGGAACCCAAACAGTTACCATAAAAATTCCCATAATTAATTATTACCTCTTTTTCTGTTTTTAAAAATTGGATTTAAAGGTAAATAAATCCTTATTTCAATTTTATTTAAAACTTACCATTTTTGTTAAAAAAAAAAATATTTCAACAAAAAATATAAGCGTTAGACCAATTTTTCAAAGATATGATAAGAGGTATTCTAATATGGTAAAAAAATCCTTTATTGATAATCCAGCAGTTTCTAATGTAGTTTTTTATCCTCGAAAAATTCCTGAACCAACTATTTTAGACTCATATATTAAAGTATTAAAATTCAAAATTAATAAAAACATCTTGATTGGGGGATTTTTCTATTTAAATGATTATAATTTTCCAACAATATTATTATTTCATGGGAATGGGGAGATTGCCGCGGATTACCAATATTTTTTAGATTTCTTTTTTGATTGTGGAGTAAATTTAGCTGTGGTTGACTTTCGTGGTTATGGATTCAGTTCTGGAGAACCAATCTATAGTAGTTTAATTACGGATGCGATGCCAATTTATGACGAGTTTTATAAATGGCTGATTGAAGAAAATTTAAGGGATTCTTTATTTTTACTGGGACGTTCACTTGGTAGTGCTTGCGCTTCAGAAATTGGTGCACATAATCCAAATAGTTTACGAGGAATAATTTTTGAAAGTGGATTCGCAAGTATGTATAATATGATGACAAGATTATTTAGAGTCAGCGGGCCCGCTATCACACCTGAAGGATTGAGAGAATATTCAAATGATACAAGAATTAAAAAATTTCAAAAGCCGGTATTGGTTATCCATGGTACTCAAGATTGGATTATTCCGTATGAAGAAGGAAAGCTAATATATGAAAATATACCTGAAGGAATTGAAAAGAAATTAGTTCTGATTGAAGGTGCGGGCCATAATAATATATTTTCATTTAAGGATGAATACACTACTCCATTGAAAGAATTTATTCAAAAACACAAATAATTCTTAGACTTCAGTTAAAAATTGGACTAAAGATCATTTTATTACTATTTTTATTTTTACTTACTAAGAAATAAACATCCTATTCTTAGTGAAAAATATTTGCTTGAGAGAAATTATAATTTTTGTCCTTATTGTGGGAAAAGATTGCCTAAATTTATTAAATATGAGACAAATTTTTGCTGCTTTTGTGGTAGAAGATTAAAGAAGAACAAAGAAATTTTGATGAAGATAGTTCAATGTATAATATGTCACAAACCAGTTGATCCATATAGGCATAAAACCATTAGATGTTCTTATTGTGGAAGTATATATCATTCTACATGTGTATCCTCTTGGTTGCTAAAATATAATGCATGTCCTATGTGCCAAAATGTTTTTCTCTTTCCAAATAAGATTATCCCTATAAGTAAAGAATAAAAAAAAATAAAAAATATTTAGAATTTGTTATTTTTTCAAGATAAAAACTCCTGTTTCAACAAACCAGAATAAGTTTGCAAAAAGAAATAACCACTCAGCAACTATTTTAGCCTCAACAAGGAAAGTTGGCTCCACTCTATTAACTATAAATATTATAAAGTATAAAAGAAAGAAGATAGCTACTATTATATTCAATGATGCTTGCCATAAAGGAAATTCTGACAGTTTATATTCAAGATAAGCGTAGCTAAATAAATATAAAATCCCCGGAAAGAAGAAAACATATTGCGCAATGGTATGCATAGTATACCAATCTCTTACATTGAATGATGCCAACATTAAAAGCCCTATAGCTGAAACAATCCCTAAAATGCATGCTATCCAGGTTCCCTTAGTAGAGGCTCCCTTCTCTTGCAAATATCTCGTAAAACCTAAAATAAACATTATCATAAAAAGCCCGGTTATGAACCAACAGACACTAAAAAAAATCGCTAAGACATTCCCACCCGGCGGCGGTACTGCTAAATCACTTATAAAAGTAGTTAAGAAGCTGAAATTACTATGGACTAACATTGCAGGGATTGCTCCGACAAGAAAAATTGCAATTCCTATTAATGCAAAATAACTTGCATGAAATTTTTCAAACAATTTGTCTAATTTTTCCATGATTTCTCATCTGTTTAATTTTAAAATTAATTTTTAAAAATATATTGATCAGAAGTAGTATTTATATTTATTAAAACATATAGGAAAGATTTCTCATGGAATTTTTAATCTAATAAAAACTCATATATTAGAATTTGTTGAAATTTTGAGTCTCGTTCCCTAAAAGGTATATTTTCTTCTCCAGAGTATATGTCTGGCGGAAAATCCTTTTTAAATATAATTGAGAAAGGAATTATTAAATTAGAGATAATTAGAACCTCTTCAGAAGCTTTTTTTTCGTTATCACTAAAGTGAATTTTTTTATTTAATACATCTAATCCCATTTTTTATCTCACATTGATTTCTCTTTAATATCTCAATAAAATCTTATTTATTTAAATTGAAAGTCCCGACAAATTTAGTGATAAATCAAAGAATAGTTTCTATTCAATGAGGAATTCTTCTTTCAAAATTTTTTTATATTTGGAACTACATTTTTTTAGTGTATTATCTTTTACGCCTGAATAAATATCCACTGGAAACTGGTCATTATATATATTTAAAATTAATATTATCAAGTTTGAGATATTATTAAAGCAAACTTGTGAATTTTTACTATTGAACAAGTCTGCTACGAGTTTAGAAAGTAAAATAAATTTCTTTTTTTGATAATACTCTTTATTAAGAGAATCATTGGGTCTAAATATTTTACTCAAGAAATTTTCTACTTTCCTTTCAATAATCTTAGAATTCAAAATACATCTGGATAACTCTTTTTATGATTATCTTAATCAAAATATAAAAAGAAAGTGTTTTTTTGTTAAAGAAATAAAGCTTAGAAGGAAACTAAAAATCAAAAATACTCCTGACTATAATGGAAATCTAAAAAGTAAAGATGACAAAAATATTATTATGGAAAAACAGATAATAATATATTCTTTTTAGGAGTCAAAAAATTCTTGAATAAGTATTGTTTGATATTCAGGAAGCCTTTCTTTAAATGGAATTTTTTCATTTCCAATATAAATATATTCTGTTTTTGTAGATTCATCAATGCTCGAAAATGGCATGAAAACTTTAGAAAATTTTAAAATTAGTTGTTGGTCTGTTGGTTCAAAAATCTTTTGATAAATTTTATAAACATCTCCAGAGATTATAATATTATCCTCTAAAAGTGAAGTTTTTAGACTATTTTAGTGTTAATTACTCAATTAATAGATTGTATATATTTAAGAAGTGAGAAAAACAAAGGTTATTATATGAAAAACACGCAATTTTCTAATTTTTCTTCTGGATAAAAGGAGATTAAATATATTTTAAAAAAAAATGAATTTGGAAAAGCAAATAAGAAATCTTCTAACGTTGGTGTCAGAATCTTAAGCCTATTATCTATTGATGTATTTATGTCCATTATTTACTTTTTATGAAGATTTACCCTTTTTCTTCAAATACCTATCTATGAAAACTGTTGCAATCAATAACGCTCCGGCAATAAATGGCCCAATAACGGCAAAACCAAGACTAAAGAATCCCCACCACACAGGCGGCGATAAAGCAACGGATTCTATCATAATAATC
>CAZBNW010000051.1:0-17852 GCA_964493385.1 uncultured archaeon
CAAAAATATCATATTCAACTCTAATTCTATTTAATCCAGCATGAAAATCATTAATATCACTAGTGGAGATATTAAATTGAACAAAACCTGTCCCAGAGGAACCAAAAGTGTAATGATCTAATTCCCTACCATTATAATCGTTATATATATACACTGTTCGGTTTTCGAAAAGAAGTGGGTGAACTATTTGTACTTGAAAATGCGCTGTTTCATTTCGATTATATCGTTCAGGTAGGTAACCGTCATTATAAAAAGTTGAAGTTGGGCTTCCCTCAACTGCCAAATATATCGTTAAATTTTCGGGATCTATAACCTTTAGTTCATTTGGTATGTTATAGGAAACACTTAAATCATTAATAAAAAATGAAGATGGATAAGGATTACCGGAATCAAAAGTAAAATCAAAAAATCCATCAAAATCCAATTTTAAAGTATAATTGGTAGCGGGAGTATCGGGTTGAACCCCTAGATCAAAATTAAATAAATTAGATCCCACCGTATCTTGAAATATAGGGAATTGAGGATTTAGATATTGAGACATGGGAGAACCCATTCTAAACATTCTTAAAGCAATCTCAGAATAATAAATGTCATTATTAAAAGTATCTATTAAGCGGCACATTGTGTTAAATTGCGTACCAGAACTTCCTGTTCGATTTAATTCCCGTGGTACTGGCCCAGATATGAAATCAAATACAATAGATTCATTAACAATATAATATGAATAATTAAAATCGCCACCATACTTAGCATATACTAAAGTTGGACCGGATTTATTAGTATCCCCTATATCGTATATAAAGGAAGCAATACCTTGGGGATTTGTAGTATCAGTGCCAATTATAACATTTCCATTTGTATAGTCATAAAATTCAACGTTCTCGCCAGGATCAGGAGACATTGTATCCTCATCAATGAGAATTACTGATAGATTAAGCCAATTACCTCGTTTAACGCTTATTAAATTAGTAGGATTTGGAGGAAATGGAAAATCTGTTGGTTGCCCATCAATTGAGAATAACAATCTATATGTTAATTCCTCAGTTATAGTAAAGTCCATTTTATTACTTGAATTATCCATAATCCCAAAAGGAGCGAGAAGGATTCCACCCCAAGATCCATTAAAGTCTACCCGGATTTCGTAATTTCCCCTCGGTACCCAAGGATTAACACTCACAATTTCATTAAAATTACCATTAACATCCGTATCTATAGAGTTAATATTGAATGGATTCCAGATTGGATTTTGTGTACTTTTTTCTAATAAAACAAATTCAACTGTTGCATTTCTCACTCCTTGATTAGCTATTGGATCATAAACATAACCTTGGATGTTTGTTATTGTGCTTATAGAGCGATTAATTGTTGGAGGATTAACATTTGTAAGATTTACTTGCAGATTACCATAAACCATGTAAGAAGTGAAATTATTTGCTAATTGATATGATGCCATTATTATATGAGGACCAACCACTTGGGATTCATTAATATTAACCAAAATTGAGGCTGTACCATTTTGATCAGTATATGCTTCACCAAGAATTAATCCTGAATTCAAATCGGTAAATGTTATGCTTTTATTGTCTATAGATCCTGTTCCAGAACTTAAAGTAGCAGTCAAGTTAGCATCCGGACCTCTATAACCTGCAGTGAAGTTGGATTTAACTTTAATCCTATAATTAGCCATAGGATTTCCACCGGCTCCAAAAGAATCAAAAATAATGTCCATTTGTACCCACATACCATCTCCAGAGATACTTGTAGGAACAAAAATTTCAGCCCAATTGTATAAATTCATATATTTAATTGGAAAATAATTTCTTCCATCACTAAGATCAACATCTTCTACAATGCCTTGACTATGAAATCCATCAACAAATCGACTTGATACGTTGAAGGCTCTTGTAAATGCGCAAAATGTAGAAGCAAATTCTGACCATAAACCTTCTCCATGTTCACAGAACCACTCTACAATATCTTCTCCATCTGCTGGGGGGTCATTTGTCAATGCATTAATATCAACAATGAAATTAGTTTGAAGATAATTCCTGATTTTATTAGCTATCACAAAAGTATTATCATTATCATCGATAATCAAATCTAAAGCATCATAATGAGATTTAAAATATGGGTGTGTGTTGATATAAGTATCTATTGAGGGAGGTAATTGCAAATATCTATTTTTTATGAATGCTGGAGTGTATGCTGGAGTGTACACATCAGCACTATTATTAATATAATCATTAGAATGTAAATTTAATCCAAACATTTCATATGTCATATTAACAGGATCTTCACTAAAAAATTGAAGATCTAACGTGGTGCAATTAAAATCATTTTTAAAGAGAGTAATAGATCCGAGATCTAAATTATCGGCATAAAGCCCTTCCATTATGAAAGGGATAGGGAAAAATGAAGGGATTACCATAGAATTAGGGCCCAGATTAGGAGATAATGGCATTTTGAGTTGTATTAAATCTAAATATGAATATTTTGAACTATAATTACTATAAGAATAAAAATCGTAAAAATTCGTTGCAGCCGTTGAGTGCCATTGATCTCCCATAAATTCATCAAAGCATTCATATCTCCATAATTTATTAGTCATATTGATAATTGAATCATAATCATATACTCTGAATGCTTCTTGCTCACCAGCTTGAGAACCTAGTAGTGCGAGAAGCGCTTCTGAGAAATCACTTAAATCTAGATCATCGATGCCCCCATCCAACATTTCAGATAACATATCCATTACATCTGCTAATTCATCCGGACTTAAATCATCAAATAAATCTTGCCAAAAATCTTGATCAAATGGATAAGGTGGTTTTGTTAATAAGGCATCTTCATACTCAGTATCAGCTTTTTCTTTACTGGGAAAAGGTCTTTGAGTACCAAAGAGAAAACTAAATAAAACTACTGAGAAAGCAAACATACCAATTAAGAGCATTGCAACTAATGCTATTCCTAGAATTCTCTTTTTGTTAATGGCACTCCCTAATAATTCCTCTCTTAATTCTGACATATTATACTAAAATTAACCTTTTTAATAACCAAAAAGAATTTAGAATATTAATCAAAATTATTATTTATATAATTTTCCACATGTTTTTTTGAATTGTTAAGTTTTTTAAAAATGATTTATTTAAAAAGGACTTATATCAATTTCACTAAAAAAAAGTTATCAAAAATTAAATTAGGTAATTAAACCAATATCAAAATATTTGAAAAAATGATTTAAAAATTTTAAGGGTTAAAAAGAAAAATTTGAAAACTTTAAAATTCAAAACCACATTTAGTACAAACTAACTTTTTAGCGTAGATTGGTTTAGGGATGTAGCTAATTATTCGTGTTCTATCTTCAACTTCTTTTACAGCAAACCCGGATGCGCCACAATTAGGGCAAAGCCTTCTGCCACTTCCCATCTGAACAGATGGACTTGGAGTCGATGTCGGAGTAGTTGACAAGCTTGGAGTAGCACTATAGCTTGTTGTTTGATTTGTAATCCCTTGGGCTAAGCTAGAGGGCATAACTGCTTTAGGTTCTTTTAATTCTTCAATACGTCTTTCTTTATAAATAATTTCTTCCTGTAATTTCGTAATTTGCGCTTGTAATGGCCCAATCTGTTGTTGTAACATAGAATTATGTTGCTGTAATTCTTGAACTTGCTGTTGTAATCCTGGAATATGGGCTTGTAACTGAGCATTGTCGTCAGTTAATTGTTTAACTTGTTGTTGATAAGCTTCAGTTGAACTTTGAAGAGATTGTAACTGATTTGTCAATCGATTTACTTGGCTTTCTTTCTCTCGAAGTTGAGCACTTATTTGGGAATTTTGAGAGCTTAAATTACTAATTTGAGATTGTAACTGGCTTAAATTAGAATCTTTTTCTATTAGTTGTGTAACTACTGTATCATATTGTTCTTGGGAAGGTCCAATAGAGATTGAAGGTGTGGATTCAATAATAGGTGGAGGTGTAGATTCTATGACTGAGGGTGGAGTTGGTTCAACTATAGGGGGAGAAGGAGGGGGCATTGAGGGAGGGGGCGTTAGAGGGGTTACTGAAGGTGGGGGCATTGAAGGATAAGAAATTTCTTTTTTTTTCTTTTCTTTATCATCATCATTTCTCTCATATTCATATGACATAATAATCTCCTTTGCTTTTTAATAAATTAAAAATAAATCCTATAATTTTACTGGAGTAATTATGATTATAGCATAAATGTAAATATAAAAGTGTTTGTATGTTGTATCTTAAAAACAATCCCAATAAGAACTTAATTTATCTTTCAAGGCGGGAATTAATCTGTTATTAAAATAATCTAGCAATTTTGGCCTGGAAGATCTTGATTCTTCTTGTATTAAACTATCATCCTCATCATTAAGAACTTTTAAACAATTATAAACAGCTCGAGCCTGTTTATCCAATTGGTATCCACCTTCTAATGTTATGAGAATCCTATCATTTGCATATTCATGTGCGATTGTTTTAATTTTTTCTAAATATTTTGCAGGCGTTTGGTATGTCCAATTCATATCTGACAATTCATCTGTCCAGTGGGTATCAAAACCAGCAGAAATTAAGATAAATTCTGGTTTAAACTCTTCACATATAGGTGCTATTATTTCATTAAAATATATACTGATAGCATCACCAGCAGTGCCAGCGGGCATTGGATAATTAATGATTTTGCCAGCTCCTTTGCCGGTGCCAATTTCATCGTAGTTACCGGATCCAGGATAAAAATATCCGTATTGATGAGAGTTAAATATAATTAATTCACCTGAATCTGACTTAGAACCTTGATAAAAAATATCCTGTGTACCATTCCCGTGGTGACAATCCCAATCAATTATGGCTACTTTTTTTATTCCTTTTTCTCGAAATAAATATTCAGCAGCAACAGCAATATTATTGAATATACAAAATCCAGCAAATCGATGTGAATTTGAATGGTGACCAGGTGGTCTTACTAACGCAAAAGCATTCTTTATATTACCATTCAAAATCTCATCAGCAGCTTGTAAATTACCACCAACCGAGTATAATGATGCTTCATAAGTTTTAGGAGATGCTATAGTATCCATATTTATATCTACATATTGAAGACTATGTGTTTGGGCACTTAAGTCACAGATTTCTTGTATTTCTTTTATAATTCTTTCTTTATGGACATATTTTATTTGGTTTAAAGTCGCCTTTCTTGGTTTAATGATTTTGAAGCTTGGATCTTCAAGTAATTTCTTTTCTTTTAAAAAATCCATGATAGTAATTAATCTATGATGGCTTTCTGGATGAGTTCCAATGTTATGTTCTAAGTAAATATCATCATATATTATACCTGTGACCATAATGTTATGTCTCTATCTTTTAATTTTCAATATTTTAGGATTTAATTATTTTAATATCTACATATAAACTTAAAAAAGTTTCTTCATAGAATTAATTATATATGGACAAGACCAAGAAATATACTCTGAAAATCATAATAATAGGAGAACCAGCAGTTGGAAAAACGAGTTTAGTCAAAAAGTTCGTCTCTGGGAAATTTACTAAAGACTATCGGGCAAGTATTGGCACTAATATCTTTATTAAAAAAATAAAATTAGAAAATGATATAGATACAACAATACAGCTTTGGGATATCGCGGGACAAGAGCGGTGGATAAAAATGAGACGCCCTTATTATGCTGGAGCTAGGGGAGTGCTTATTGTAGGAGATTTGACGAGAAAAAATACATTTGATCAAATTGAGAAATTTTGGGTTCCAGATGTAAAACAATACTGTGATTTTACCCCAATTGTTTTACTTGCTAATAAGAATGATTTAAAAACAGAACAAAGTGAAATAGAGATCAATTCTTTAGGAGATAAAATTAAAGCAATATCAATTATTCATACATCAGCAAAAACAGGTGAAAATGTTGAACTAGCATTTAAAATCATCTCTGAACAAGCAATAAAAACATTCTATTAAAAATTGCTCATTTTATTAAGCTAAAGTGAATAAAAATTAGATTTATTCTATTTTATTAGTAAATTTAATTTGATGACTTTTTGGCTCATATAGAGTTCCTTCTTTAATCAGTTCTTCTAATGCACTTTCTATGAACTTTTTATCTAAACTTTCTTCTAACTCTAAAATTTGAATAACATTAGATTTTTCGAGAGCTCTCCAACTATTTTCTTCAAAAATTTCTTTTAATCTATTCATTAGAGTTTCTAGTCTATTTAGACTGCTTCTAGACTGCCCGACAAAAATCCTATCCATATCAATTTTACCACTTGTCTCATCATACCCTGTATCTTTAAGATATCTCTTGAATATTTTGATAATTTCTTCGACATCTTCTTTAAGGACTTTATCTCTTAAAGCCATTTTAGCATAAGCCTCACTAAGCCTAACTAGAGCATCTAAATTTCTTGCTAAAATTGAGATTATTGCATCTTCACTGTCATATTGACCTCTTAATTCTAGGTAAAATTCTTTAATTCTTTCTTTAGCCTCATCAGTTAATACAGGATAATATGTCCTTCTTGCGTGTTTAATATATTTTTTCAGGAGATCTCTGGAAATAGGGGCTAAAGAATCATCATTTTCTTCAGATATATCTTCTGGTCGCGTCATAGAATTTTTTAAAATAAATTCAGCCATTTGTGCATCATCAGCGGGATTAGGTTTATCAACAACTACAAAAATTAAATCAAAGCGAGATAAAAGAGAAGCAGGTAATCGAATATTCTGAGTAGGTGTTTTATATCTATCATATCTTCCAGAATAGGGATTAGCTGCCGCTATGATCGCAGTTTGGGCTTTCAATGTAGCAACAATTCCGGCTTTAGCAATACTTACGGTATTATGCAGAATAACTCCTTGGCTAATAAATGTGTGATTCGGTTCTACTGTTATGTCATAAACCCATGGTGTATAGGTCTTTCCTTTATTTTGGATACAATCAATTGATTTAATCCTATCCCAATAAATATCTGATTTTAATAAGGACTTTAAATAGTTAATTTCTTCTTTAATTTCTTTAATTTTAATTTTTAAAGCGGAAATTATCTCTAATTTTATTGTTTCTCTCTGATTTTTATCATAACCTCCTCTTTCATAGTAATCAATATGACTTCTATTAAATCCAGAAATTTGGGCTAAAGATTCTTGAGAATATCCCGTTTTATTTCTAAATTCTCTAATATCAATATTTTCATTGATTATCTTTTTAATCTTTAAGAATTTACTTTTGATCAGATCTAACTCTTTTTGAAAAACATTACGAGTGATTCCATGATTTTCTTTTAAATGTCGATAGAAATATCCATCATAAGTAATAGCTAATTCCTTTTTAAGATTAATAATCATCTCTATTATTGAAGTTGGAAATATATCGTGATGATGTGTTTTAGGTATTTCAGGCTTAATTAGATTTCTGATTTTATAAACTCGTTGATCATCATCTTGAACAATCTCTTTATAAAATTGAATTAATGACTGAGCACGAATGTAGACCTTATAAGAATCATTATATTTATCATAAGTTATTCTAGAATGAATTCCTAATTTCAAGAGTAAATCTTGATAATCAACACTTAAACCTTTAGAAGCAGTTCGGTAACATATCGCTGTAGATTCTACGCTTCCATCGCCTTTAAAAGCACTAATCAAGAATTCCTTAACTATCTCGCGACTAGTTGATAATATTTTATTAGGTACTCGCTTAAATTTTGAGATTATCATAACTTCTGGAAAATTCTCCATCATCCATTCATATAAATTGATTGATATATATCTTAGTGTTTTTAATCCATCCTCCCTTTCATTTATAGAAGGTTTAATACTGAATACATCCTTCATTAAATTATAAAAATCTTCAAGTAAAATGGCATCCATATTTGAAAATCCAATTTCTGCTCCAGATCCTTTATAACTGTGGCCTTCACTGACTATATATCCAAGTAATCGGCCTAATTTAGGATTTAAATGTCTTGGAATGGTTAATTCCTTAGCTAGGGGATGATTTGAATTAATGTTTTCATGTAATTCAATAATATCACTTGAATTTGGTAAATATTTCGGTATAGGGATGAAATCATCCTTACTACAATCTTCTACTTTAATACATTTTAAAATACCTTCTCGAAACGTGAATATTGGGTGTTCGGGTGTAACTACTATTGCTCTTCCATTAGTAAATGTAATTTTATAGAAATATTCAGGAGATTTATGACGACTTACTCGATCTACATTGGTTTTAAATATTTTCTTGAAGTCAGTTGTGAAAAGGTTTAAATCATTAAAGCGTAAAATTTCACAATCTTTTCCCAATATTATTTTATCTTTATTTTGCTCCATTAAATTATTGATAAATTCTCCAATAACAAATCGTTTACCATCCACACTTAAAATTTCAGTGTTGTAATGGTAAGATTGTTGTTCCATCGCTTCGTGCAGAGCTGATCGATCTGCAGTATCCATTTTATCAAATTCATCTATCGCAGCAACACCCCCATTTGCCAGTACTACAACACCCGCTTCAAGATTCATTTGGCCTGTATCAGTATCTTTTATTACCGCAGCGGTTAAACCTACAGCTGTGGAACCTTTTCCAGAAGTGTACAATCCTCGTGGAGATACTTCTATGGCGCTTTTCAAGATTTCTGATTTTCCAGTTCCTGGATCTCCGACAAATAGTATGTGAATATCTCCTCTCTTATAACTTCCTCCGGGTTTTTTCTTCCTTGTCCCTGCAAATAAGCTTAAAGCTGATGCTATTTTAAGATCTTCTCTCCCATATATATCAGGTGCGATTGATCTTGCGATTTTTTTTTGAATGAATGGTTCTTTTGACAGATCTTCAATTTTTTTCCTGTCCTCCTTTGTAAGATCAATAGTATCCACAGTTCTATCTTCAGGATCTATAAAATTGATATCAAAAAAAGTCTTGAACAAGGTGGAATTATTACTTTTAGTTGATTGAGCTAAAACCGATTTGAAAATTCCCATTAATTTTACTCTATCTCCAGGTTTTATAGTATCAACTAAATCATATGTTAAAATTCCTTGAACTGATCTAGGAATTCTTCCAGGAGGTAAATCTTCTGGAATTTCTTGAATCATAACACTTTGCCAATCAATAAATTCTGAATGTTTTGATAATAACCTAAAATCTGTTTGTGCTTTAGCTTTACATCGTTTATTTGTACAGAATTTAGGCCATCTTATTCTAGAGGTTAATTGAGGTATATCAAATTGAGCTCCGCACAAATTACATATAAAGGTTGCTTTTTCTAATTTTGGTCTTATAGTAGAGCATCTGACTAAGATACCTTTAGACCAAACAAGAGAACTAATATGTTTTGCTCTTAATCCCCTTAAAGGGATAAATAATGGACTATTCTTATCCTTGGTTGTTATTCTTACAAAATAATCTTGATTAGTTAGTTGGGCGCCCTGAAATTTTAATAAATTCTTGAATGCTTCGACAGCATCTTCAAGAATATCTTCTGGATCTTTTCTTAACATTTCGGCAATATCAGGATCACTCGCTAGAAGATCTTCATAGAAAATAAGTAATGTATTTTCACCTTTAGCATAAATATCATTAATTTGATCTTGATATTTATACACTCCTGGGCTTTCTTGATATGACCGATAAAAATCCTCAAAGCGCTGAACTTTATTAATCGGTTGACTAGGGCTTGATAAAGGAGTTGTCATAAGAAATCACATTAATTTCTTTCAATATAAATTTTGCAAAAAATTATATTAACGACATACTTTATTAAAGAGTAAATAAGCATTTATAAAAAAAGCGAGACTGGCGTAAGATTTACTGAATTGTAATTGGTTTTATTGGAAAGAAAAATAGTATACTAATTCTCTTTTAATTGTTGTAGGGTTGCGCAAATAATAGGGTCTTGGCTCATTTCGCATCTTATTTTTAAAAGAGAAATTACTCTTTTTTTAATTTTTTCATTTTCATACTTCGTCGTTCGCCCTAAGATTAATGCAATTGAACGTTGAGTTTCTAAGGAACCTTCCCCACTTAGATTTTGTAAGAGTTTTGTTAATATCTGATTGAGTCCTACTTCTTGTATTATTTTAACAAAACTGTTAATAGTGCTAGTTCTCACTTCTTTTGATTCATCTTCTAATAATAAAACGATCTTATCAAATATCACTTCGATTTGATTGCTGTAAATTCCAATTAATTTAGCTGAAGCTTCTCTAACTTTTGGATCAGTACTTTTTAAATTCTCTTGTAAGGTATTAAATGTAATGTGAGAACTATTTACCTCTTTAATATTTGATAAAATATTCATAGCAGATCTACGAACCCAATTTTGTTTATCACTAAGTAATGAAATAACTTTTTCAATAATTTTTTCCTTTTCATCAACGTGATTAATTATTTTGCCCAAACTTGTAACTGCTGCTTCTCTAACGATCCATTCATCATCGATTAATGACCTATTTATTAAAACATCAACAACCGAAATAGGATGCTTATATCCAATAAAACCAAGAATTTTTACGCTTGTTTCACGGACGAATGAATCTTGATCGTTAAGAAAATTCAGAATTTCTTGAACTGGAATGATATTTGGTGATTCTTTAGCTATTTCCAATAAAGATTTAGAAAGAACAATCCTCACAGATAATTCTTGTTCAATTAATATCTGAAAGAATTCAGATAAATGTGGTTTTATTAGAGATGGCTCTTTTTGAGCAATTTTTGATATAATGCTTGATGCTGTTTTCTTTACTTGTTTGTTTTTGTCCTTTTGTAATAGTAAAAGGATTGGTTTCAAATTGATATAATCAAGGAATTCTTCAATCATTCCATCTATTGAATTAAGAGCATTTAATCTTACATCATCATTTTCATCATAGAAATAATTTTTTAAAATAGGAATTATATTTTTTGGATCTCTTTTACCGATTTTAATTAATGTTTTTGATACAATTCCTTTTGTAATAAATTTTGAAATATCCGGGGTTTTTATCAGATTTTGAACTATTAAATCAGGATTATTTGCATAGTTTTCTATTAAAATATCTGAAATATTCTCCCTTAATTGTTCATTTTCAAATTTTATAAATATTAAAAAAGTAGTTAATATTTTTTCAGGATTATGTTTCCATAATCTTCCAAGAAGAGAAACAAAGCTATTCAATATCTTAGAATTATTTGGATCAATTTTATTAATTATATTATCAATATCAAGCAATTCTGGTTCCTCTTCAAAATATGTTTCGAGGACTTTTATGGCTGCTTGTCTCGTTGTTTCATTTGAATCCGTCAATCCATCTAAGAAGGGTGAAATTGGAATATTAATTTTTTTAAAATTCCCAATTTTCGCAAAAACATCAAAAATCGATGCTCTTACTGAGCTGGATGGATCTTTTATCAGAGGAATAATTTTAGAAATCACTTTTCGGTCAATTTTTTTAGATTCAAGATTTTTAATATTTTTAATCGCTGCGGCACTGATTTCATTATTAACGTGAAATATTTTGTCGATTATAATTTCTATAGGGATTTTATAAGAGGAATAAGCTAAAATATTAAGTATTTCGACTTGAATCTTACTATGCGGGTCATCTATTAATTTCTTAATATTTAAATACGAAATTAAATCATTATTTCTTTTTAGTAATCGAGAGAATAATTTTAATCCTAAACTTCTTAATCTCCAATCTGAATCTGCAAGGAGATTAAGAATTAATTTTTTAGGTAGTTTTTCCACTAAATTAATATCTGCTTTTAAAAGTGTTGTTGTAATAGGGATACACTTATCATAATTTGGAGATTCTAATGCTTCTATTATCCAAGGTAATATTATCTCTGGAACATCTTTTTCTAATTGAATAAAAATTTTGTTACAAATCTTTCTTGAAAAAGGATTATAATCACAAATACCATCTAATAATAAATTTTTGAATTTCCATTCATTAAGATCTATTTCATTTTTTAGAGGAATCCTTTCAAACATCAAAATTAGTGTTTGTTCAGCATGTTTCCTTATTTTTGGATTGGGATTCTTAATAAAATTAAATAGTGGAATTGGATCAAACGTTTGACCACATTCTGTAATTTTTGAATACTTTATATTTGTTATAAATTCATTAGTTCTTGCTAGGAAAAAATATGAAGTAAAAATGATTAATACAATTTCTTCGATTACAGCCGCCCAAGCAAACATCAAACTACTTGGTACAATTTGATTAGTAAAGATCCATAAATTAAAAGTATAGAGCAATTTTTCAGGATTTACAATTAAAAAATTTACTAAAACATTGATTCCTATAGAGGCCATTAAATATGCAGCGAAATAGATATCAATTCCTCTATATTTTATTTTCCGCCCCCAAAAACGAGTGAAATATCCTAATATTCCAAAAAAGAGAGTTACAAATACAAAAATTGAAGACATAGTTGATATAGCTAATTTCTCAGTGAAGAAGAAAATAACAGTTTGGATTAATGAAAACCACGCCCACACAAATACGAATAACATTAATCCCAATACTATATAATATACCCAATCCGACTTGAATTGCTTCATTCCTCTTTTACTATCTTCAAAATTAAGAAATATCGATCTTTTTATATCTGGTATGTGATAAAATGCATTTGAAATGCCAGCAATATAGCCTTTTGAGCCATAAAAAGTTAAAATCATAAGAGGATAAACAAGCACCCAAGTTATCCAAATCATGATAAAAGGTAATCCCAATAAAGATAGTAGAATCGGAGGGAGAATAAATACTAATAAATAAAAAGTTAAAGCAATTAATAAATTTCCAAGCTTATTTTTTGATATATTAATAATATTTTTCCTAATAAATTTATGAAACGGTGTCAACCCTTCGTCTGATTCTCTACTTAAGGCAATAAATAGGAAATCTATCATCGGATAAAAAGAAATGTATATTAAACAAATAATAAATGGGATAAGTAGAGCTAAAGGAGGTACATCTGGTGGCGTTGTTGCTGGATCCCAAAATTCGGGTGATCCTACAGCAAAGATTACAGCAACAGAAAAAACCACCATGATTGATAAACTAAAAATAATTCCATAAAAAATACATTGAAATCTGTCTTTATTACGAAATTCTCCTTTTTTTACTAAAGCAACCTGTCTATAAATAATATAGAATCCAACTAAAAAGAATATTATAAAGACTACAAGAAGAATTATTTCTATTACCAAGATTTTCACGAGGTTTTAAATTTATTAATAAAATAATAGCATGTTTATTTCTCTTGTATTACTTTTGTATAGTATATAAAGATTTATTAATTTATTAAATCTGGTGGATTAATTATTGGAAGTAATTGAAGAACGCTTAACTAATTCGTTAAATAGGGTAAACTTTATTTTTCGTAATGAAAAAATTGTTACCGATTGCATCAAGAACTTTGAGGGTTTTTCTCTTTTAGGAGAATCTTTTGGTCCTTTCGAGAAAGGCAAAAAATATAAAATAAAGTTATTTTCTGCCATACCTTTTATTGAAAAAGAGATATTAAAAGTGGCATCGACAGATAAATGTGACAATATTGATGTTCAACGATATGCTATAGGAGAAAGAGATGATCTTAAACTAATCAAAAGAATAAATAACTTCTTTTTAAATAAAATAAGGGAATTTAAGAGATTCATGGAAATTGAAATAACTAAAAAAAGTAAACCTAAAATAGATTTAGATAGATATAATTCATATACTTCAAATATCATCGATAGTCGGTTATTAAAACTATTAAAACTGTCTATGGCAGAATTATCTTTAGAGGATGAGAGAAGATTAACGAATTCCGAGAAATTTCTTTACAAATATTTATACAATCTCATTAAAATATGGAGAGATTTTTTTTAATTTTAGTATAATTTAAATTATATTTATATTAGAAATATTAGAGCTTTATCTGTTTTGTCCCATATTTTTTAAAGTATTCTTCAATGTTTTTTGCTATATCTTCACTCATGTTTAAATTAGGCAATAAATCAATTGCATTGCTCATTGCATAATACTGAACATTTTGTTCTAAGGCGATCTCTTTTACATCTTTTCCATCATCTCTTAATTCGTTTCTATTTGTCAGTCCTATAGCGGCAATTATAGTCACATTTAATTCCCTTAATTTATTAATTGTATTAATTAAAGATCCCCCTGTTGTTGTAACATCCTCAAGAATAATAGTTTCCCCGTTGGGTATTCCAAGAAAAAATCTATCTTTTGGATCTCCGTGTTCTTTTTGTTTACCTCTACCCATCGATAAAGGATAACTTCCTAACTTATAATTTTTCTGTCTTTTTGCCCATTTATATTGTGTAATAATACCTAATTTTGTTGCTCCTTCTGGAACACCATAAAAACACTTAGGTTTTAAGCCTAAATAATCAATAAATAAAAAAATATAATCAGTTAATTGATCAAGTAAGAAAACATCGGAAGCAATATCCCTCCAATTTACGTACCAATAAGATATCCTACCAGATTTTAATCTTACAGGTTCTCTAAAAATTCCAACAATATTATTATTTAGTATAAAATTGTAAAAATTATCTTTTTCATTTTCCCAAGTCATAAGAGGTATCATTGCTCTTTTAATGTTAAATATTCCTTTCTTGATTTAGCATATTCTTCTCCCTTAATTTTTCCTTCTAGGAATAATTTTTCTTTTTCACGCATGATTTTTCTTTTTTTCGCCAGTTCTTTCCTTCTATCAGCCTTAATAAAATTGTTAGAAATAGACTGAGCCAACTTTGATATTTGTTTATCTTTTTTTTTTAAAAGATTTTCGAGATATGTTCTTATTGGTTTTGCCATATCAGTATCTTTTTTTGAAATTTCCTCTATACGAGTTAATGCTAATATAATTTCTTCCTTGTTTTCTCCCTCTAGAACATTTATTAATCTTGGTATTGCAACTTCTTTCATAATTTCATTGAGATATTCCTCAATTTCTCTTTTTACTTTTGGATCATTATAATTTTTTAGTTGATTAGTTCTGATGTATTCGATAAATATAAGAGGTAATTCAATAGGCCATTCCTGCATTTTTTCTTTTTCTATTAATTGAATAATTCCGCCATCTTTTTTCTGAAAAACTTTTATATCCAATCACCTGTGGTTAATTTTTCAGGAAGATATTGTTCTGTTAGAAATTCTAAACCTCGAGATGATAGCGCTTGAATTTCCGCTTTTCTTTTTATTTTATATGCCAATTTTAGGTCTTCTTCCCATTTCTTATTCTTTTTTACAAAATCTTCATTTAATAATTCCTTTGTTCTCTTTAAATCCATTTTAGACATCGGGAGTCTACAATAATCAGGAATTTTATACTTATCCAAGTCTTTAGTTAGAACCCCCAGTAATTTGATGTCAGGAGTTGCAAGAAATGGAGATTCATAACTTAATCTTTTTGAACCTCGAAGATATACACTGTGGATATAATGTCCATACGGATCACTATCAACAAGACTAAAAACGGGAAGACTCAATTCTTTATATAATTTTCTAAGAAACATTCGAGTAGCTATATCTGCAGCCCCTTTTGCTGTTAGAATAATACAAGGATATTTATGGTAAAATTTATCTTCTGCTAATCTCATCATAGCAGCATCTTTTTCAACTACAAGAATAAATTCTGCATCAGATTCTATTATATCAATAGTATCAAGCATTGGCGTTATAGCCCATGCTCCAGTTCCCTGTTTTTCTAAATCAATAATGTCATTTCGGTCTCTAACTCTTAATCTACCAACACATGCACCTTTAGCCGAAGCCACAATATGAGTTGAGTTTCTCGTAGTATAAAGCATTGTAGCGATATCTTCAATAGTTTTATCGCTATTTTTTTGTTCTCCAAATAATTTTACATCTTGGTAGAAAACATCTCTTTTTGTACTGTGTTTATCTTTATTGAGTAATTCAGAAACAATCTCTAGAACTCTTATCAATCTAGTAATATCAGCAACACTTGTAAGGGAATGAAATTGTTTTTCCATTATCTGTGTACCAAGTAGTAATAAATCATTTTCTTCATCCCAAATAATGTTTGAGCCTGATCTAGATGGTAATTTAATAGAGGGTCTTCCTGTATTATAGATTTTTGTTAAAACATTATCTATTAATTTGTATAATCTTTCTAATGTCTCTTTTCTAGTAAGATCATCGATTTTAATAGTATCTTCTGGTAGTTGAATTTGTTTCTTTATATTTCTTACTTGTTTATATTGATTAAATAGCAATTTAGTTGCTTCTAAATCCCATTCTTTATTTTTTTCTGTTTTCGCCATATTAAATTCACTTTAATTTGAAATGCTTTTTTCCCATTTTGATCTCAACCAACACTTTTCCTTTGCGCTCTAATTCTTTTAACTTTAACTGAAGGTATCTCGCATCCATCATATCCTTGATTTTTAATTTGAAGATAAGGTGTTTTATAGTTTGCCATTCATTAGATAAAACTTTTATAATCTTATCTGTTGTAATAATGGGTAATGTTGTTTGAGTTGATTTAGGTTTTAAAGTGGGTGTAGGAGGGTGAGCTTTCTGAAGTATTGGAGTAGTTTTAATTTTAGGTGGTGTCTTTTTTATTTCAACAATTTTTGGTTCAGGAGGTTGAATTACTAAGGGTTCTTTAGCCACTGGTTTCTCAATTAATTTTTCTTCTTTGAAAGATTCTTGAATTATCTTTATTATATCAGACTTTCTTGCTTTAGATAATATACTTATCTCATGATCTACGCAATATTCTTTTAACTCTTTTACAGTCCAATTTTGAAGAGTTTTTTCAGAGATAATATCTTTTTCCAGTTTGGGTCTTTCAATAATAATTTCTTCCTTTAAGGGTTTTTCCTCCTCTTTAATAATAGGTTTCTCAATCGATACTTTTTGGGCAACAGCGGGTGGTGCTTTTTTCCCTAAAGCATCTCTCATCATTGTTTCTAATTCTGTTTTAGAGACTTTACTTTTATATATACTATCACCCTTGGAAGCAATATTATATAAACTCTCAACAAATATAGGGATATATTTTTCTATTAAACTAGCTCTTTTTTCACTTTTATGTATACTCGCTCTCCTATTGAGATATACTCGTAGTTTTCTTCCTATTGCTTCAAGACCAAATTTTATTTCTTTAATTAAATCCTCATCATCAGCTAAGGCATTTTTTGATTGTGATTTAAACATTAAATGTACAAATGGTCCAGAAACATTAACTAATAGTTTTATTGGTCCTTTTGGTAAACCATTATCATAAGTATCAAGGTTGTAATTTTTCCAATTAACTGATTGAACTGCTTTTGTTATAGCACAATCTGCACTATCTCTTAATTTTGGTGTTCTATTTACAAATCTTGATAAAACGTCCCTTGACCGTTTAGGAACTTCAATATTTCTTGAATAAGCCATTACAGCTTCAACAATGTAAGCCAGACCTTTTCCACTTGTTGGAGCTCTTGTTTCTGCTGCTACAAAATCATCATCCTTCGTATAACTTTCAAGGAAGTGATCAAATACATCACGGTAACTATCTATAGAATCAATATCAGAAAAGAAGAGAAGATTATCAATAGTTTGATCTAGTTTTTGGTGTTCTAATGTTTCATCAACTATATCTATGGTTCCTAATATCTCAGAACCCAAGTTAATAACCTCTTCTGAATCAATTGAAATATTAGTAATTGCATCGTCATGAATCTCTGTTCCTACTTCTAATAACAACCTCTTTTTTTCTTCATGCAATGATTCAGCTGTCTGACTAATAGTATCAATAGGTGCATCAAAATCATCTATATTCTCTGAAATTCTTAATCCAATTTCTTTAATTAAAGT
>CAZBNW010000052.1:0-17254 GCA_964493385.1 uncultured archaeon
AATCATTTGATGAATTCTATTATATGGATGGACACAAGAGGAGCAAAATACATCAAGCAGTTTCATAAAGGATTATTAAAAATATCAGGGTATAACATACGAAAATTGTTAGCTTTATTAAAAAGAGTTGCGGGAGGACCAGCGCATCATGGGAAGGATCCAATTTCTCATATCTTATTATTAAAATATGATTTTCCAGAGATTTATGATAAAACCTATAAGTTTTTAGAACCACAGGATTATATTAATTTAAGGTTAACTGGAAAGTTTGCTGCCTCAATTCCTTCTATAGCACTTCATTGGATCGCAGATATTAGAGATCTTATGAACGTAAAATTATCTAATAAGTTAATAAGAATGTATAAGGTTGATCGTAATAAATTTCCTTCAGAATTAAAAAATTCCATAGATATTTTAGGAGCAATAACAAATGAGGTAGCTGATGAGATTGGTTTAAATAAAGGAACTAAAGTTGTCATGGGTGCTCCTGATGTTCCCTCAGCTAATATCGGATCTGGAGCAGTTCGGGATTATGAGACTCATATTTACATTGGAACATCTGATTGGATTGGTTGTCATATACCTTTTAAACATGTAGACATCTTTCATAATATAGCTAGTTTACCTTCTGCTATTCCAGGGAGATATATTTTAGCAAATGAGCAAGAAATTGCAGGTGGAGCTCTTTCATTTCTAAAAGATAAAATTCTGTATCATAAAGATGAACTTTTAAAAGAAGAAGCTGTTCCTGATGTTTATAAAATTTTTGATAGGATTGTAGAAACTGTTCCAGCTGGTTCAAACAATCTCATTTTTACACCATGGTTAATTGGTGAAAGAGCACCTGTAGATGATTCTACAATTCGTGGAGGTCTCAATAATATCTCTTTAGAAATGTCACGAGAGCATTTAATACGGGCGATATTTGAAGGAGTAGCGTATAACATAAAGTGGCTATTCGTTTATGTTGAAAAATTCATTCAAAAAAAGAAGATAAAGACAACACCAGGAATGACAAAAAAGGATATTGTTATTCCAGAAATAAATATTATCGGGGGTGGAGCTCAGAGTAATATATGGTGTCAAATATTTGCAGATGTCCTTGATAGAAAAATAAATCAAGTAAAAGATCCAATTCAAGCAAACGCTCGAGGTGCTGCTTTTATTGCGTCTGTAGGACTGGGTTATATAAAATGGGAGGATATTCATAGATGTTGCGAGATTTCAAACGTTTTTATACCCAATCCAGCAAATAGAAAAACTTACGATAGACTCTTTGAAGAATATCTAAAAATCTATAAAATTATGAGAAAGACGTACAAGCGTTTAAATGCTTAAAATAAAAAAATAAAAAATAAGAAAAAATAAATTTGTATTTTTAACCTTTTATTTCCTTTCCAGTTTTTAGCTTATCTAAATCTTTTTCTTGAAGCTCACGTCTCTGAACTTTACCAGTCATACTAACTGGCATTTTTCGAACAACTTCTATTAAGCGCGGAGTTTTCCATTTCGCCATATTTTCTAAAGCCCATTGCTTAATCTCATCAATTGTTATATTTTTATCGATTTTATAGCCTTTCTTTAAAGTAATCCACGCTTTGACTTTTTCACCAGTCATCTCGTCTGGTAAACCTGCCACCGCAACTTCATCTATAGCCTCTTGATGACCTAACAATTCCTCAACTTCTTTTGGAAATACTGAATGACCAGAGACTTTTATAAGAGATTTTTTACGATCTCGTATCTCGACCCATCCATGTTCATCCATAAATCCAATATCTCCAGTGAGAAGCCAGCGCTTTCCACCCCAATATTTTAGGTTGTGTTCTTGTTCTTTTTGTTCCCCTAGATATCCTAACATTATATGTGGCCCAGCACAACAGATTTCTCCTGTATTTTCAATCCCAAACCCTCCCCTTTCTTTTGTACCATCACAAATAGGTTCTGCTTCAAAATTTTCTGGGTCAAAGATAGCCCAATCAGCGCCAGGAATCGGTAATCCTAATTTTCCAGTTTTGGTTGGCCCCCAGAAAGGAGCTATACTTTGCATAGGAGATGTTTCAGTTAAACCATAGCCAGATCGTATTGGGCAGAATATTTCTTCAAATGGAATTCGAATATAATCATGAAGTGGTCCCGCACCTTGAGTGGCATAACTTAGTTTTTTCCAGAAGTCATATTTCTTCTTAAATTCTTCTACTCCCATTTCATTTACAAAATCAGTCAATCTCTTGAATAACATCTCAACTCCAGTATACATAATTCCTTCAGGAGCATCTATCCTGTTTATTGACTCACAAAGAACATCATCTGAGGGGGGTCTTGGGAAAAGGAGCATTACCATTCCTAAACCCAGAGCAGCATTCATAACACACGTTAACCCAAAGCTATGAAAAAATGGAAGAGATCCGATTGTAACCATCCCTGCCTTAAGATTTGTCCAAGGTTTGGCCATATTAAGATTCAAACTTAGATTCGCATGTGAAAGCATCGCAACTTTAGGTAATCCTGTAGTTCCCCCTGTCATAAGGTACGCTGCTGGGTCCGTCCAAGGATCAATTTTAGTTTCGATGTCTTCTGGTTGTGTTTCCTTTATAATTTTATCCATCCAATATACTTTATAATGTTCCGTTTCATCAGGTATTTTGTCTCTTGCATTTGGAATGCCTAATTTCTCAATTGTTGCTTCATCAGCAGTTAGGAAATCAACAAAGTTTGATGGAATTACATATTTTACATCAGTTTTAGGGAGAACATCCTTTGGACCAGTAATATACAACATATCCATCATGACAAATACTTTCGCTTTCGTCATGGTTAAAGAATGCAAAAGTTCCATTGGCCTGTAAGTAGGATTGATACCCTGAACAATCGCCCCAATATATTGACACCCCATATAGGCAACTACAAAATTGATGGAATTTGGTAAATCAATTGCGACGACATCACCTTTTCTGATTCCTAACTTGCTATAGAGAAATGTCCCAAACCGTCTAGCATAATCAAATAATGTTCTCAATTTTACTCGTTCCATATATGAGCCATAAACAAAGATACAAATGTTATTATCCCAAATATCATATAAATCAGCAGTTTTCAAGAAGTATTCCCAAAGTGGTAAAACTTCAACATCTTCTATATCTTTTAATTGTTTTGGAACTCCTTCTGGCCAATAACCTCCAGTAAACCATACTTTGTTTTCATCTACTAAAAATTCTGGATCGCTTAAACTTGGCATATTCATTTCACTTTTTTTATTCTATTTTATTTTTAAAGTAATAAGAGATTAATTTTCCTATAGTATAATATGATTGATTTACTATTATATAATAATTTAACTTGAATTACTATAAGTTCTTATTTAAAATAATTTATACTTTTGAAGATTAATGGGTTTTAAAGACAAATTAAAAGAAGAACTGAAAAGAGAGTTAACAGAAGAAGAGCTTTCAATACTTCCGAGAGGATTTCAAACTTTAGGAAAACTTATAATTTTGAAGCTCAATCCAAGACTTCTTGAAAAAAGAAAGTTGATTGGAGAAGCTTGTTTAGATCTTTTTCCCAGGATCAAATCTGTTTATGTTAATAGAGGTAAAATAGTAGGTACTTTTAGAGAACCAGAACAAATTGAATTTATAGCTGGAGAAAATAACCCTATTGTTGAACATAAAGAACACGATGTAATTTATAGATTTGATATAACCAAAATCATGTTTAGTAAGGGAAATATTAATGAGAGAAAGCATCTCGCCACACTTGTGAAAAATGGAGAATTTATCATAGATATGTTCGCAGGTATTGGATATTTTTCATTACCTATTGCGAAACACTCATCAGTAGGAAAAATCTATAGTATTGAACTTAATCTTGATTCATACAAATCCTTAGTAGAAAATATAAGAATAAATCACTTAGAGAATAAAATTGAACCAATTAAAGGGAATTGTAAAGTTGAGGTTGTAAAACTTAGCGAATCTGGAATTAGAGCCGACAGAGTAATTATGGGAGTTTTTCCGGCCCCAAAAGAATACATTAGGGAGGCATTAACTTTAGTAAGTGATAAAGGTACAATGTTTCATTACGAAGGTGTGGTAGAGAAGGATAAATATATAGCCCTTTTTGAAGAATTCAAAGAAATCGCTCAGAAAGAGAGCTATGATTGTGAATTAAAATCATATAGAACCGTTAAAAGCTACGGACCAAATTTATTTCATGTTGTTTTGGATATATTTGTTTTAAAAGTGTAGATAATTTTATTTATAGAATAGAAGAAATATATCTTATATAGAAGTAAGAAGAGAGAACGAATTTTGATAGGCTTAGATTATAGTCATAATAATATTTTAACACTTGAATCATCGAGTTTTACTGAATTTACACAATTTTTATACACATCGGGATATAAATTGGGTAAAATCGAAACGGGGTTTAACTCTTTAGGTGATTTAAAAAAATATAATACAATAATTCTCTCAACACCGAAAAACACTAGTTTGAAGGCAAATGAAGTCAAAATTCTCGAAAGTTACGTAAGAAATGGAGGTAGTCTCTTGATTACCAGTTCTACTGGAGGAGATTATACAAACAAAACTAATCTAAATGATTTAACGCGAAAATTCGGTTTTGAGTTTGTATCAGACGAAATTTATGATTCAGTGAATTATGTTAATCTTCAGAAGAGGCCCATTATTACTAGATTTAAACCCCATGTAATTACCGAACAAATAAAAAAAATTGTTTTTTCAAGCTCTTGTTCTATACAAATTTTAGATTTTGTTGAAGATGAAAAGAATGTAAAACTAGAATGGGTATTACAATCTGGATTAAATGGTTGGCGTAAACGGTATGATGGAGAAAATTGGATTGAAGAAGATTGCCCTAAAATTCCATTAATGGTTGTTGTGGAATATTATAAAGGTAAGGTTGTAGGTTTTGGAAATCTTAGTATATTTTCATCTCTTACACGTGAGTATGGGTTCTCTGCTTTTGATAACGATATTCTAATAGCCAATATTTTAAGTTTTTTAATGGGGAGTTTAGATTCAGAAGGAAAACCCGTAACAATTGAATTAAATCTGGATTTATATTATTGGGCAGAAAATATTGTTAAACAGGAAAAATGGGATAATGTTTCAGATCTTATTAATGTAAGTTTAAAATATTTTAAAGATAATTACGGTGAAATTATTAAGGAGATAAAAAAATTAAGACTAGAGAGATTAGAGAAAAAAAAAGCATATGAAAAAGCTATAGAAGAAAAAGAGGAAAAAGAAATTACTGAAGATAAAATAATAGAAAAAGTTCCGGTTCTTGTTAGAAAGAAAGAAGACCTCGAAGAAATTATGAGTGCTTTAGGAGATATAACAGGTGAAAAGTATGAGATTTCTATAGATTTGGATGAAGAAGAAAAATCTGGCCAAAAACCTTCACTAGGATACACAGACGAAGATATAAAAGAGTTTGAGAAAGGATTTCCTAAAAAAGCAATTTGGCATGGAAAACCAACAAAAGCCTTTCAAGAATGGTTGAAAAAAAAAAAATAGAAGTTAACATTAGTTTAACACCAAAAATAGAAATTGAATCTATTATTCTATTTCTTAGGTATAGATTTTATCTAAATATGGAAAGATTTTTATTTGTTTTAGGATCAAATTGGCAACTCTCAATTGCAGAATTAGACAATTACCTTAATTATTCTCAAAACAAAGGAAAAATTGTAGATTATTCTGCTAATATCGCGATAGTTGAATTTGAGGAATTACATCAAGATGCACAGTATATTAATAAACTCATGGAGATTCAATTTACTTTAGGTGGGTGCCAAAAGATTGCTAAAATTTATGATTTTATTGATATTAATACAATCCAACATGCCTTTCCAGCTCAAATTAATAAATTTAAATTTGTAGAAAAAACGAGGAAGAAGATCCTTAGTGTTATTGATAAATTAATTATAGGAAAAAGAGGGATTTTTCCGAAAGTCTATGAGAGTATGTTTTTTGCTGTTTCAATTTATCCCAATCTTTATGATGAAAAATATTATTCTGAAATTTTAGTTAAACATTTTTTACCGTTTCTAAATAAAGAAATAATGGACATACTTAAACAGAAGGGAGCTGTAAAGACATTATATTATCAATATCCTGAAAAAAACATAAAATCAGGAAATTTGAATCCAATATTTCCTCATCATTTAATCAAATATGAACTACTTAAAGAAAATAGAGCAGAAATAATTTTTGGCTTTACAGAAGAAGGTGTGTACATTGCAAGAACATTTACTACAGATGATCCGAATTTTAAAAAGAGGATTGATGAAGAAAGACCTTATAAAGAATTTAAAAGTGCTATTTCTCCAAAACTATCGTTAATGATGTTAAATTTTTTGAACTTATTTGAACATAGAGAAAACAAAAGAATCCTTGATCCCTTTGTCGGAAATGGAACAATCGCATTATTTGCTTTATTACAAGATTTTCAAATTTATGGTTCAGATAATAATAATCAGAAAGTGAAAAACACAATTCGTAATATTCATTGGTTATTAGAGTTATTGGAAGAAGAAATACCTCCATTCATTAATAAAAGATTTTTAAACTATGATGCGAAAAAGATATCTAATTTTTTTGATCAATATTTCTTTGATGGAATATGTACTGAACCAGAATTAGGGCCCTTTTACACGGAAAAACCATATTATACTCAAGCTAAAGAATTAATAAATACAAAATTAACCCCTTTATACGATGAATTCTTTAGAGAGGCGTTTAAAATCTTAAAGCCTAATTCTAGAATTTGTTTTATTTCTCCAATTATTAGTACTTTAGATGGAAATGATATACAAGTAAATATTGAAAAAATTGCTAATAGTAATAACTTTAAACTTGTACCAATGTTAGATCTCAATAGGATAAACAATAAATCTAATCAAAAACTTAAATTTCGTAAACAACATGTAAAAACTTTGATTGATGCTAAGAAAGGGCAAATATTAAAGAGAAAACTTTATGTTTTAGAAAAAAAATGAGGAAAAATGAGTTATAGTGCGATTTTAGACAAAATTGAAATACAATTAGAAGGGGAAGCTCATTTAGATGAATTAGCTAGAAATAAACAAGATCCCTTTAAGATTTTAATATCAACAATATTATCAGCACGGACTAGAGATGCAAATACTAAAATTGCAACTGAGAAATTATTTGCTAAATATAATACTCCAAGATCTATCGCTGAAGCTAACATTGAGGAAATTGAACAACGTGTAAAGTCTTCAGGGTTTTACAAGGTTAAAGCTGCTCGTATAAAAGAAGTCTCAAAAGTGTTAATTGAAAAATATAATAGCAAGGTTCCTGATGGTTATGAGGATTTGATGAGCTTACCAGGCGTAGGGAGTAAAACTGCTAATTGTGTGTTAGTTTATGCTTTTAAGATACCGGCAATTCCGGTTGATGTTCATATTAATAGGATTGTAAATAGATTGGGCTGGGTAAAGACAAAAACTCCAGAAAAGACTGAGCAAGCATTAAAAGAAATTATTCCTAAAGATCTTTGGTTAAATTTGAATCGATTATTAGTTAGATTTGGACAACAAATATGTACACCAATCCGACCAAAATGTGAGATATGTCTAATAAATGATATTTGCCCAAAAGATTTTTCCATGGAGGTAGCAATTAAAAAAAAGAAAAAGGAATAATTTTATTTTCTATAATTTAATAAACATTAATAAGCGAGTCTATTTTTTTTTTTACGTGTGTAAAATAGATACCCAAAGAATAAACCTCCTAATAATCCAAATATGTGAGCCCAATAATTAATACCAGGTGTAAATGAAGTAATAATAAAAAATACGATATAAAACAACGCAAACAGTAAGAGTGGTGGGTAATCTGTTGCAATCATTATAAAAGCAACTCCAATTAGACCGAAAATTGCTCCTGAAGCACCTAAACTATGTGTGCCTAAATCAAACAGTAATAATGAAAATACATTACCTATTAAACCTGACACAAAATAGATAAGCAAAAATTGAATTTTAGATATATTTTTATTAATTTCTACTGTAGCGCCAAATAGTAGTAAAGCAATCATATTTGAAAACATATGTATCGGATCAGCATGGAGAAAAATAGATGTAATGAGTCTCCAAATTTCATATTCATTGATTATATTTCTATTAATTTGGACAAAAAGTAGGATATATTCCGGTGGTAAAGCTAAATTAAATATAATAAAACTCAAAATGTTAATGAAAATTAAAGTTAAAGTTATTTTAGCATCTTTTAAATTCTCAATATCTAGAATCATCATATGAATAGAACACTATTAAAACAGTTAAATAATATTATAACAAAGTATAATAATTTGTTTTTATATTATTTTTTTAATATAAAAAGTTGAGATAATTTGTACAAAAACGATAGAATCAAGGAAAGATTGAAGTTAAAGAAAAAACGTTTACTAGATGCATTAATTTTAAATGAAATCTTGAAAGATAAGCGATTAATAAGAGCCTTTATGGATGTACCCTTAGAAAAGTTTATTCCAGAAAAATTCGTCAACTTAATTAAACTTTATGAGGATGTACCAAATTTGTTTTATTATGATGAACAAAATCCTCACAATTATAGGACGATATCTGCTCCTCATATGATAACAATAATGCTTCAGGGGCTTTCATTATCTGAGAATGATGATTTATTAATATTAGGAGCTAAAAGTGGATATATTGCCGCTTTAGCACATAAATTAGCACCAAAGGGAGAAATAATAATTCTTGAAGCTAACTCGGAAATTGCCAAAATCACCTCTGATAATCTAAAGAGTTTAAAGTTAGATGATAAAATCTCAATTATTGTTAAAAATCCACTTAGTGGAATGCCAGAATTAAGTCCTTGGCAAAAAATTTTAGTAACTGGAGCAATTGAACAATCGAAGATTAATCCCCTATTAAATCAACTTGATGAAAAAGGTGGAGTACTCTTTGCTCCTATTGGACAAGAATTTGTACAAATGTATACTCAAATCTTAAGACAAAATGATGAATTCTTTGGTAAAAAACAGCTTCAAGTTAAATTTTCACCATTAATCACTAAAGTAGAATTGGACGAATTAGAATTAATAACTGATTTTGATGATTATGGAACCAAAGATGAACCCAGTAAAACAGATGTAATTTCAAGCCAAGTTACACATAAAGTCAACATAAAGTATACATCAAATATACTGGAGGATATAAGTTCAGAACCACATATCAAATTCGAATCAATAGATAAAAAACAACAGGAGCTAGTATTGGCATATTTAATGAGCATTGAATTGATTATTAAAAATTTAAAGAAAGAGGAAAATATTGATAAATGCTTCAATTATGTCGAAAGCATTGAAACAAAGCTCGATGATCTAAAAAAATATAAGAAACTATTTGAACTAAAGATAAAAAGAATGCAAAACATCTTAAATCAGATAAGATCATATAATATTGTAAGAAAAGAATTAGAGAAAAAAGATTTATCAGATTCAGAGACCATTGATAAAAAAATTGAAATTATTAATAAGCAAATTAAACAAATAAATAATTTTTTAGATATCCTTAAAGATGATATAAGAAGGGTTAAAACTTTATATTGAAAAAGTTAAAATTTTTTCTATTTCTTAAGAAATTCCAGTACAGCCTTCATAAAGTCAGGTAAGTCAGCTGGCATTCGTGATGTTATTAAATTTTTATCTATCACAACAGGAGAATTTTCAAATACAACACCCGCATTTATCATATCATCCTTTATAGCAAAATAACTAGTCGCCTTACGCCCTCTCACGATTTTTGCCGATATTAAAACCCAACCCGCATGACAAATAGCACCCACTAATTTTCCTTGTTCATTGATTTGTGCCACAAAATTTAGTATATCTTTATCTCTTCTTAGATAATCAGGGTTTTTTGTACCCCCAGGAATAATCACACCATCATAATCATCTGGATTTGCTTCTCTTATCAATTTACCAGGTTTAATAGGGTATCCATATTTTCCTATGATTTCTCTCCTATGTAAACTAATCAATTCAGTTTTATACCCTGCTTCATTTAATCTGATACGTGGATAATGAAGTTCAAGATCTTCATATCCATCTGTAGCAAGAAGTGCAATTTTTTTTATCATATTTTATTAAACCTCAATTTTTTTCATCTTAATTATAAGTGAATTATTTCATAATTTTAATTTAATAATACAGAGATTTACTTATTTTATGTTATGTTTATAAAATATTATTCTTTTTTTTGGAGAGCTAATATAATTATAAGAAGATTAATAGAATTTTTAATATTCTAAATAAAATTCAGAAAACCAACATATGCTATTATAAATGTAATGACTATTAATAAAAAATTTAAAGGTGTTGGTATAATTCTATATGGCGTTTTTTCTTTGTATCGTTCATAAGTTTTACCATATTTAGGAATAAGGATTAAATTTTCTTCGATTAATGCATCAACTTCTAAGATGAGCAGTATCACAAGGCTGAGAATTAAAGAAACGAAGGAATCTGAGATTATTGCAACTCCAAGAAATATAATTCCCCAAGCTGAATATACTGGATGCCTTATAATTCTAAAGATTCCAGAAGTAATTAATTTAGAACTGGTTTCATCTAAAGCTTTAACTTTATATACTTTATTTGCTTTATTGGCAAAAATTATTCCCACAATAATAAAAAATATACCGAGCAAGGCAAAATAAATCCAATATTCATGAAAATAACTATAATTTTGGGGAAAATAAATATTTAAGAAGCTTGAATTTAAAATAGGTATTGGTATCAGAGAGATTATCCGTGTTACTGGAAAAACTTTAAAAAAAAACTTAACTAATTTATTTTGCTTATCTTTTACTTTTAAGAACAATATCCAATATGTTATAAGGTTTAAAATAAAAATTAATACCAAAATAAGTGTAATTAAAAGCATCATTTTCGTAAACACATAATCATATTTAATCTATTTAATATTTTGTTTATTTAATAATTTCTGATATTGAAAAATCAGTATTTTCCATATTTTCTTGCAGCATTAATAAAGACTATGACATTTTTCAGTGGTATTTCTTTAAATATAACTGTACTTGGTCCTAGAATAAAATGTCTATTTTCTTTAAATATATCCATCAAGAGTTTTACATGTTCTTCAACCTGGTTTTTATCACCATAAGGTAAAATATAACTAACATCACCAAAACCAACTACTACAAAATCAGGAAAGTTATCATTAATAAAATGAGGATCAACACCCCCCTCCCAACCTTGTAAACCCCGGAAACCTGCTTTCTGAAAAGAAGGAATTAATTCTGTTGGATCACCATCAGTATGAATCTGAGGAATTATATTAGAATCCAAAATGACTGAATTAATTTCTTTATAATAAGGTAAAAAATCTTGGTTCCAGCGATCTTTTGATATCATCGGGCGCCCCTTGAATGCTACATCATCTAATAATGTAATCACTTTCCCTCTATTTCCTGTTGCGTTAACTAATCCCTCAATATTTAGTTTGGTTAACTCGGCATAGAATTTTATTAATTTTTGATAAAGTTTTGTCTTTTTTTGGAAATTACGGCTAAATAAAGACATCCCCATACTTCTCCATACTCTATCAAATAAACCCTCGACTATTAATACTGGAAAAATAAAGGGAGCTAGTTTTTCATATTGCTTTATTACTTTTATAATATTTTTACTGTTATTAACTTCTTTTAAATTCGTCCATAACTCATTTAAAATTACATCAGAATGTATAAAACCTCCTTCATAATAGGTTGATTTTTGTTTTATCGCCTGACCGTTTTCCTTAATTATAACTAATTTTCCATGTTTATTACGAAGTTTAAGTGATTTGATTTTAAAACTTGAAGGAAATGGTGTGAAAATCGACTCAAATCCTAGTGCGTGAGGTATATCGAAATAAATGTTATTAAATAATTTTCCTTTAAAATTTTTCATAATCTCATCTTTATATTTAGATATAAACTCTTCTTTTATATATTGAACATGAGTAGGTATATGTTCTAGCTTTTCTCGAGCATTCCCATCATAAACTGCGAGATATCGCTCACGAGCATTCATAAATATTAACTAGTTAAGACTTTTCTATGAAATAATTCTAATTGAAATTAATTAAATTTAATTTTTTTTTCTCCTGACCAATTGCTATTCCCATTTGATGATGAATCCATTGCCTAAAATTTTTTTTTACATTTTTAAAATATTTGAGTTCTTAAAAAAAGGAAAAAAATAAAATGGTTTTTAGATAATACTAAAAAAAATTAATCATATTTGCTTTTAAATTCTTTTAACTTATTCATTACTTCATCTCGTAATGAACCAACGATTACTTTATCTCCAAGTGCTTTCATATCCTTAGCATAAGCCAGAATTTGATGAAGAACTGGTCCTGGTGGTAATTCATCTCTTCTTTTCTCTAGAATATCCCCTAAAACTTCACCAGTTGGGGCTCGATCAACCGTTTTATATAATTCAATAAATAGATCATGTATTTTTCCTGCTTGAGAGTCAGCTACGTGAGCTTTTGGGGTTATTGTACCGGTTGGAGGTGCGTCTGAGGAACTTGATGACTCTCCTGCACCCCTTCCTTCAACAATAACAACAGGTTCTGAACGATGATAATCACCTGAACCAGAGCAATTATAGTTAATACTCACAGAAGAACCTCCTTTTATCTCAGCAATTTTTACATGTAATTCAGATAGATCACCTACTTGCACTACTTCATGTGTGGCACCAGCTGGAGGTGTGAATTCAGTTAAACTAAAACTGGAAGGAATAATATCTTTAACTAGTACATTTTCTAATTCAACATCTCCTTTGTTTTGGACTCGAACTCCGATACTAAACTCTCCTTCAGTAAGCCCTGGTTTGATGCTTTTAAGCGTTTTTAATTTACGTTTTACATATCTAACTTTCAATTCTGGCACTTCATCGGGAGCTCTAATAAAAGATTTCCCTTCCACTGGACTATTAATGTCTATTTTCACAGGAGTCATGTATTTTGTTTCAGTAGGTGGTCGTGGATTTCTTGCTAAAAGAGGGTATGACAGTACCATCTTTTTCTCTGGTGTAAATTCATTTGCTAGATTAAATAATTCGACGTAAATTTGATGTTTTTTAGAAAAATCTTGATCGCTAGGATCTATTAGTATTTTTTGGACAAACTCCTCTCTTGAACTTATATCAATATCCCCCAATAAAATTTTAATCTCTTTAACTGCAGGGGGGATAAAATCGGTTGGAATCTCATCTGATAGAAAGAACTTCTTAATTGCTGAAGAACCATCATTCACAATAGTATTTGTAATTGACATGTCAGTATTGGCATACGCGTCCACCTCTGGTGGATTTATTGCTTTCTCAATAGTTGCACTCAATACATTATAAATAGTTGATTCCTTTACAATTTCACCAACGACTCTAGGAATTACTACAAACATTGGTGTAAATCCAATTTCAGAGCTTAATTCAGGTACGTCCTTAGCTTCAACTTGAAAATCAAAATCCCATGATTCATCAGGATTTAAAACTCTATCTGGTGTTTGGGATGCCACAACTTCACTCCCCGTTGCAATTTTTTGAGTAACTTTTGTGTCTTCTAGCCTTACTTGGAATTCAGATTCATTAATAAATTCAACATTACAATCCCACATACCAGGTTGAGAACCCTCATCTCTATCAATTCCACTCATCGAATCAGTTAGCCCCCTAATTTCAGGATTCATCATTGTTAATTTATGGTTATTAATTAAATAATTAACATTCAAAACTCCAAGTTCTTGAGCAGATAATTCTTTTATATTTACTGTAAAGAAAATCTCAAGCTCAGCTGTATTATCAGCGTCTAGAGATGTCAACTCCCAAGAAAGTACTCTTTTTCCCCCTTCTTCTTTTAAAGTGGCATCACCAATACTAGGATTCCTCATTTCAAGTTCTTGAATAAATGCTGGGATATCCCTCTTAACTTTTATATCTAAGATAGGTAAGTTCAAAGGATTTGTAAGTATGAGTTTTAGACTGCATTTATTATCTGTTTTATAGAGAAACGTATTATTTACTTTACCAGAATCAGATTTATCTGTATCAAATATTTCCTGAATCTTTAAAGAGGAATCTTTAAGATCTTTTATTTCATATTCTTTACTAAAATCTTGGGCTGGGTTTAGAGTTCCTACTGTAAGCTCTCTAGATTCCAATGAAGTATTTACATTTTCTTTAACATCACACATTAAATTCCATAATCTACTCCTTTGTGTTGGATTTTTCACAACCAGTGTTCCATTACCGGATATTTCTTTAAGATTTTGTGAACCATCGAGAACTATATGTTCACGGTCGGTTATGTCTATAACAATTAGATTTTCTGACATTCGATATTCTTCTCATAATTTTATTATTTAAATTTAGAAATAATTTTGTATACAAAATTTGTAATAATAAAAAAATAAAGTATAGATTTTTATATCTTTTCTTAAGAAAAGATATTTAAATAATAATTTTAAATGATAATCAATCTTGACGATTATATATAATAATTAATCCGATATAATATATTGTGGTTGACGACAAATTTTGGGAAGTTGTTAGAAAGTATAATTTTTTCATGAGATCAGCAATTGATGGTCCAAATTGCTTAGTTGTTTGTAATGCTGATTGTTGTTCAATAAAGATCAATGTTCCCAAAATCTTGGCTCAAGAGTATATTAAACAAGGGTATGCAAGTAAAGAGGATTTTATTAGAGGTGATGTTTTCAGCTTTAAGTTAGGGTTTGATGATGAGACAGGAAAATGTTTTCTATATAATAAAAAAATTAATGGATGTTTAGTACATAAATCAGGAATTAAACCTCCACAATGTTGGATTTATCCTACAAATTTTTCTAATCCAGAACATAAAGATATAAGCTGTAAAAAGGCTGTTGGTTGGAGAATAATCGATTTCGAAAAGACAAAAGAAGCTGAAAAATTATTGAAATACTATATTTTTCTTTGCGAACTTGAAGCTAAGAAAGAACTAAAAAAGATCAAAACCCGGTTAACTAAAATTTCTTCCGAAAATAATTTAAAAATTTTGTTAAAAAAGACTTCTCCCAGTCAATTAGCAGGTTTTAGGGATACTTGGGATTGTATTACGATTTTACCTGCACAGGGTGTATCTTTACAGATGAAAAAATTCTGTGAAAAGTATAATAACAATTGTGAATACATAAAAAATCTCAACTTCCTAGAATGTCAATATATTTGTGATAAAGTAGTTAATGGATTATGTAAATTTTTACAACAAAATTTAGATAGATATGTACAAAAAAATGGTCCTGATTCTGCGGGAGAATATCCTTTTTTTAAATTATTTGAATTCACCAAAAATAAAGATGAAAAAATCAAAAAAACATAACCTTTTTTGTCGGTATTTTGCTAGTTGTTTTATTGATATTTTCATGTATGTGTTTTCTGTGTAATACATCAGCTTAAATAATATTTAGATAAATATTGAAATAACATATAAATAACACATTCGAGCTATTTTTATATAAAAAACTGGGTGTATTCATGTCATTAGGAGATAAAACCTTAATAGAATTAGCCAGAAATGTTTTTTCTGAAAAGTATAATTTTGTAAATGGTCCAGTACAATTTAAAGGAAAATCTGGTAAGTTTTGGACTTTTGATGCTATGGTAAAAAATAAACTTAATACATTTGGAATATTCATTCGAGACTGGAAAAGAGAGATTTCAATCACACAATTGCGACAACTACATAAAGCATGCATCGATACAAATATTGAGGGTGGAATAATGATTTGTAATATAATTACTGATTTTTCTCGAGAGTATAGCTCACAATTTGGAATTCAACTCCTCTCAAAGGGACATCTTATTTCGACATTAAGAAGAAGGAGATTCCAAAAGGATTTTTAAGAGAATTAATCCTTTTTTATCTTATTTATATGATTGAAATAATCAATCTTATTCTTCTGTAAATGATATCTTGGTTCATTTGAATTTCTACTGTTTTTCAAATCTTTTTTCTCAACAAAATTTTATAACAAGTTAATATTAAAATGATTAAAATTAATAAATTTATAAATTAAAATATTATAATATAGAATAAGAAAGAAATTCAAGCGATTAAATTTTGATATTTGTATATCAATTTAAAGAAGAATTAGAAGATTTTAAAAAAATCGAAGTTAAGGAAAATGTTCCTTTATTTGAATTATTAGATTCAGATAAAATTCTACTTTTTGTAGATATGCATAATAATAAAGTCTGGATTTGGGAAGGGGCAAATACAAGTCCCAGAATGAAATTTATTTCGGTGCAAGCAGCATCTCACATAAGAGATAAACATGGTATAACTTTTACAATTACGTCTGTAGACGAAAATGAAGAAACTGCAGCCTTTAAAATATTGGTAGGGCTCATATAAAAAAAAGTCACATGACTTGTTAGAAGAACTAATAACATTTTTGACAGATCTCAAAATTTATTAAACAATCTCCCTTAAATTATTTTTTAATTTTGCATTATTGAATTTTAATACTAAATAAATTATATTAAAAATCTTGAATCAGAATAAAGAAAATATTGAAGAAGAATACATTTTTGAGTTCTATGATGAGGATTATGCTGAAGCCTTAGAAGACATAACTCCTCAAGTTATAGAAGAATATAATGAGATTAATTTTGAGGAAGAATTAAATGAAGAACAACTTGAAATCATAAACAATATTGAAGGTCCAATGTTAGTAATAGCGGGAGCAGGGAGCGGAAAAACCAGAACTATTGTTTATTCAGTTGCAAAATTACTATTGTTGGGTATAAAACCTAATGAAATTATGTTAGTCACTTTTACGAATAAAGCTGCAAATGAAATGATTAAACGAGTAGAAATACTTCTCGGAAAGCGTCCTAAAGGAATTTGGGCTGGAACATTTCACTCAATAGCAAATCGTTTTATTCGAAGATATGCAAAACTGTTGGGTTTAAAAACAAATTATACCATAATGGATGAAACAGATGCTAGGGCTTTGATGAAACTTTCAATTGAAAAAGCTGATATAAAAAAAATCGAAGAACGCTTTCCTAATTCTAGGATGGCAAAAGCTATTTTATCATATTCTTTTAATTGTAATAAATCAATTCGAGACGTCATTTTATGGAAATATAATCAATTTGATAGTGAGATTGTTAT
>CAZBNW010000053.1:0-16815 GCA_964493385.1 uncultured archaeon
TTTTTTCAATTTTATCTATAGCAATTGAGATATCACTTTTTCCAACAGGAACTCCAGTGATGTAAAAGTAATTTCCATATTTCTTGACTAGGTGTTCTAAATTTTCATACATTTCGTCGCCTACAAGACTTTTGATGACAATGACTTTCTCTTTTTGATAATAGATGATCTTCCTAACTGCTCTTTTTTCTTCGGCTGGAACAAGCTCATCTTTAAAGAAAAAATCCTCAAGAACATCTTTTATAGGGAGGTGGGGAATATTTTCTGATTTGATTAATTTTAAATAATGTCTATATTCTTTTGTGTGATAAAGTGGACGCATATTTTCTTTTTGTTTTAAAGGAATGATTAAATCTTCATAGTGGAACTCTTCTATACTAATTGTTTTTTCTTCCTTTTTCTCATCTTTTTTTTTCTCTTTCTTCTTTTTAGGCTTTCCCTCTTCTTTATCTGTCTCAGATATAAAAAAGAACCATCCATAATTTCTAATTAAATTATCCCGATTTCTAATTATATCCCTTCCAATCAGTGTAATTATAATAATAATTCTATCGCTTTGAGAGTAAATAATTTTAGAAATAGAATTTTTGGTTTTGCTTGATATAATTTTATCTTTAAAAAATAAATGATTGAGAACTTCGTTAATTTTCTTTTGAGGAATGTTTTTATCTTTCATATATTTCAGTTTGATTTCATAAGACTTAATCTTGTATGAAGAGCTTAATTTTTCTCTTCTTTCAATTACAATTGTCTTATCTGAAAATTTAAATTCCTCTTTACTCATTAAATAGAAGAAAATTCCTTTAACAAAAATTCTTTCGAAATTTTTTATATTGAGGTTTAGAAAAGATGAAAATTCTAAGAATGAAAACTAGATTATAGCTAGTTAATGATGATGTTCATGAGAAGAATCTGCAAACATATATTTTACTCCTTTCTTTAATGGTGACATTTTTCTTAACCTTTCAATTACAGGAGGCAATTTCTGTAAGAAATAATCTACATCTTCTTCTGTTGTAAAACGCCCTAAGGAAACCCTCAGGGAACCATGTGCTTCCTCTGGTTTTAATCCGATTGCTAAAAGTACATGAGATGGATCCAAGGATTTTGATGAGCATGCAGAACCAGTCGAGGTTGCTATTCCTTCCATATCCAAATCAAGTACAATAGATTCTCCTTCTATATATTTAAATCCTAAATTTACATTATTAGGGAGTCTTTGGGTTGGGTGACCATTAAGATAAGAATCTTCAATATTTTCCGTTACCCATTTTATAATTTTATCACGTAATTCAGTATGTCTTTCCATTTCGCTTTGCATTTCTTCCTTTGCTATCTCAACTGCTTTAGCAAATCCAGCAATACCTGGAACATTCACAGTACTAGGCCTCATATCTCTTTCGTGACCTCCACCATACATTATTGGTTCAATAAATTTGCCCCATCCTTCTCTCACACCTTTATTTCTTATATATAACATACCTACTCCTTTAGGTCCATATAATTTGTGTGCGGACGCAGATAAAAGATCAATATTCATTTCTTTTACATCTATTGGGATTTTTCCAAAAGCTTGTACTGCATCTGTATGAAAAATAATATCATGCTTTTTTGCAATTTTTCCGATTTCTTTGATAGGTTGGATTGTTCCAATTTCATTATTAGCAAACATAATGCTAATAAGAATCGTTTTCTCTGTTATTGATTCTTCTAACTCATCAATACTAATTAATCCGCCTTTATCTACAGGTAAAACTGATACTTTAAAATCTCTTTTTTCCAATTGTTCACATGGATGACCTATAGCATGATGTTCAATAGCAGAAGTTATAATATGATTTCCACGATTTTTATTTTTGGCAGTAACACCAAATATAGCAATATTATCAGCCTCAGTTCCAGAAGAAGTAAAGAAAATTTCATCTCTTTCAGCATTGATTAGAGATGCTATCATTTCACGTAATTTCACTAATACTTGAGCTGCTTTTTGTCCAATAGAATGTAAACTCATAGAATTTCCATAGTTTTCTTTAAAGTGTTTGTTAAGTTCCTCGATTACACGAGGATCCATTGGAGTTGTAGCGGCATTATCCAGATATACATACTTTGAATCATTCATAATTCATCATCGTGAAAAATTTTAGATTTTTCTAATTAAATATTTATCATGCTTAAATTATTAATTCTTTTCATTAGATTTTATAAATAAAGCTAATTTTTCATAAATTAAGAATTATTTAAACCTCTAAAATCGCTAATCGAAATAAAAAAATGAATAATAAAAAATCAAATAATGAACCTATTGATCTAATCGTAGAACATGAACTCTCTGGAGTTTCTCCTGAAATGATTGATTGGTGGTGGGATCATATTGATAATTCAGAACGCTATAGATTATGGCATCCTAAAGACCATAAATCATTTGAATGGGAAGTCTCTCCTGGAAGCATGAAGGGCCATGTGGGAGCAATACATCGTGTTGTTGAAACAATCGAAGGAAGACCAACAACATTAAGAATTCGATGGGAAAATCCTGACTCAATACCTATAAAGGCTAAGTTTAACCATAAAAATGCAGCAAGTGTTTTAAATAATAAAGATAAACCTATTAGTTGGGTTTTACATGAATATCGCTCAATTCCTAATGGAACCCACTTACGATCAACATTTCGTTTACCTGCTCAAGTCCCAAATTCATTCATTGAACATTTGAGAAAGCATAATATCGAAGAAATAGGATATTTTACTGAATTTTTGCCAAGATTATATGAAGAAGAACGGTGATCGGAAGGATATGAAGCTTATTTGGGGTATAACGGGAACTGGTTATGTCCTTCAAGAATCGATTGATTTAATGAAAGAATTACAAGAGAATTTTAATGTAGATTTAACGGTGATTTTGTCAAAAGAAGGTGCTGCTGTTGTTAAGTGGTATAAGAAATGGTTAGCTCTCACTGAAGTTGTCAAAAAAGTGAAGGTTGAAAAAACGCCTAATATTCCCTTTTACGCTGGACCTCTACAGCTTGGAAAATACGATTTGTTTTTAGCTTGCCCTGTTTCTGCTAATAGTGTAGCTAAAATTGTTTATGGTATTGCTGATACTTTAATAACTAATTGTGTTGCTCAAGCTATTAAAGGTGGACAAACAGTCTATATTTTTCCATCGGATCAAGATTTGGAACCAATTGTTACTTCAAGACCAGACGGAAGTCCTTTAACTTTAAAGATTAGAGATATTGAGATAGAAAATATTAAGAGGTTAAAACAGATGGAGGGTATAGTGGTAATTAAAGATTTCTTGGAAATAAAGCCACTTGTACTCGAAAAAATTAAAGAAAAAAGTTAAAAATTCAAATAATTAATTATTGGAAATATCTTGTGTAAGCTTCTTTTTTACCAGGCAATTGTTGTTGCTGTTGGTACTCTTGAGCCTTCTGGGCTAGTTCCAGCATCTTAGCCTTAATTTCTTTTCCTTGCTCTATAAGAGAGGCTGTATCTATTGTTAAATTATAGATTTTATTTAATACTTCTAAAATACTGGCAGCACCCTCAGGTGTAGGAATCTCTAAGACTGGTGTGAATAAAGCATAAGCATCCAATCCATTTGTTAGTGCCTCGTTTAAGATAGTTGCCTCTGGACCAACGATGATTCCCTTCTCAACTTTAGATATATCAAATTTTTCTAAAACTTGAGTCATATGCTCTTCGGCTGCATAATAAACGGGATATTTATCAACAATACCTCTCTGAGGCATACCTTGGAAAATTACTATCTGTTTTGCTTTAACATCATCTGACAAAGCCCAATTGCATATAGTTTTAGAAAGATCATTGTAAGCTGTAGCAACCTGAAAAGGCACTTCACATATACCGATAATCAAGTTATGTTGTGGAGAGTAAAGTACTCTAAAAGGATGTTTTAACACACCAGCATAAAACACTGAGATAGGTGGGAGATATTCAGAAGTGATAAAACCAATTTCTTTTACATCTGGGATCTGTTCAATAAGAGTGTTAGCAACAATAGGGCCTATAAGACCGATACCTGCAAATCCTAAAATGAATGTCCCTCCTTCTTTAATCTCAACTGTCAAATCTTCTATCACAACTGAGCTCTTTTTCCCCTTCTCACAAATATACTCTTTCTTTTCCAAATTTTTCACCTATAATATAGATTTTTATTAAAAGTTATTATTTTGATTATATTGTATTTTCTTCTTATGTTATTTATTGAGCTTACATTATTAAAATTAATTGATTATATTTCATTAAGAAAATATTCTACTCAAAATTATTTTATAAACCTTTAATAAAGTTAAATATTTTGAAAAGGAATTTCAATAAATTTGTGAAAATTATGTGAACAAAAGAGATTGAACAAATATAATTAAATTTACAAAAGATTATCTAATCCCAAAAATTTTAACTTTTCTTGAATTGGATAACCTGTTTTAAGATCAAAGGTTCTATAATTATAATACGCCCTTTTTAATTTTTCAAAATTTGGGGTATTACCTGCTGAACCACCTTCATTAACAGGGCTTAGTAATATCCGAGGTAATTTATCATCTTCAGGAGTGATGCCCATTTTTAGATTGAACATGCGCTTTATCATGTATATTCTTTCTCCTAATTTTTTAAATTCTGCCATATTAAAGTCTAATCCTATTGCTGCATTAAGTATATCTATTATTGTTTCAGGTAAAGGATCAGCAATAGTACACATTATCATAGAATTATAAATGGCTCGATAATTCTGTACCAATGCACTAACTATTGCCATTTCTTCATCATCTTGGTGCCAATCAATCAATTTGATTCCAAAACTTTCAAGTTGAGAACCCATCAACACAACGAACAAATCACATGATTCGTGACATGGTCCTCTTGGAGTACCTAAAGCGTATGCTACAGCCATGCCATATATATGTCGTATATCATGATATGGTACTTCCATGCCATAAACACTCGCAATTTCGTCTTGTGGGATATTAAACTTTTTACCAACTGCATCAGAACCATCTGCTAACAAGTTTCCAATTTCTTCTCTATATGCAATTTTTTTAATCATCTCAAGAGCTGGATCTATACTGCCCCACTTTGGTTCTAAACCATCAATATCATCCGATTTTATTTTCTGATTGTCAAAAAGATAATAGATAAAAGCAATAGTACTACTCCCACTAATCGTATCAATTCCGTAATCATTACACATATAATTTGCTTTTTGAATCGATTCCAAATTATCATTTAAAATCAAGGAACCGAAACCTACAATGGTTTCAAATTCTGCAGCTTCAATTTCGCCATCTGTTTTGTAATTTCCTTCCTTTATTATAACTTTACGAGCACATCCAATAGGGCATGAATAGCAAGGATTTTTTCTCGTGTAAAGCTTTTCATATGCTACTGTTCCTGAGATTTTATTCGCCTTGTCCCATTGACCTAAAGTCCAATACTTTGTAGGCAAATCTCCATAAACATTGCAAGAATCTACAAATCCAGAAGTACCAAACATACCAAATGCTTGAGTGAAAAATGAGTTCATTATACGATCTCTGGCTTTTTTTATAGATTCTTTATATTTTTCTGGGTTAGCTGGAGTATATATCATTTTATCACCTCTTACAACAATAGCTTTTAGTTTTTTTGAACCCATCACTGCACCCATACCGGTCCTCCCTGCTGCTTTTTCTTCTGATGCTATTGTAGCGTATTTTACGAGATTTTCTCCCGCTGGCCCAATACAGACAACTCGTGCAAGCTCTGACCCTAAATTTTCTTTTAATATCCTTGAAGTCTCAAAGATACCTTTTCCCCATAACATAGTAGCATCTTTGATTTTGACATCACTTTCAGTTATTTCTATATATACTGGAGTGTCTGAAGCCCCCTTTATTATAATTCCATCATATCCTACTTTCTTCAATTCAGGACCGAAAAATCCCCCACAATTTGATTCCCCCCAGATTCCTGTTAAAGGAGATTTAGCACATACAACAAACCTTCCACTCGAGGGAGCATTAGATCCACATAAAGGACCTGTCATGAACATTAGAATATTTCTTGGAGATAAAGGGTCGGTATCTTTTTCTATTTTGTCATATAAATATTTACAGCAATAACCAGCACCACCAAGGAAATTTTTAGCTATTTCTTCATCCAAAGGTTCGTCTTTAATGTCATTATTATTTAGATTTATTGCCAAAAGTTTTCCTGCAAATCCTTTCAAATAATTATCCCCCTTTATAATTAATAATGTAGTAATATTTGCTTTGAAGTTTTTAAATTTTTATTTTTTTTTTAGGATTTTAAAAACGAATCTTAAAGAATGAGTATACTAATTACTAAATTTTATTATTGTTTCAAAAAATCTTTTATGAGAATAACAATTTTAAAAACATATATTATTAGAAATGTGGGAAATTATGGGAAAGAAAGATTTGAAGGAAGGATACAGAGCCCTATTATTTAAATTAGAATCGTATAACGCAGGAACAATTGATTTAGCAGAATTAATTGGAGATCAGAAAATTGTCTTAATATTTTCGAGATACTTTGGTTGCCCGATTTGTCAGAGTGATCTCAAAACGCTTATGAATCGTAAATCTGAGATTGAGGAAAAAGGAGCTAAAATTTTATACATCACACAATCAGGTGAAAAAGTAGCCAAGGAATATATAGAAAAGGAGAATATCGACTTTCCCATTATTCCAAGCTCAAAAGATGAACTGTACGCTGAATATGGCTTAGGGTTAATGACAGCTGAAGCTGTTTCTCAAATTCCTGCTAAATTAAAAGATGTTAAAAAATATGGTTTTGGACATGGAGAATATGAAGGTTGGGAAAAGCAAGGACCAGGACAATTCGTTGTAGATGAGCAAGGCAATATAATTCACGCTTTAAAGGGTTGGCTTGATGTTGATAAATTACTTGCCGTACTCTAATTCCTTGAAGAAAAATTATATTAGACTAAATTAATGTGTTTTAAAATTATTCGGTGTAAAAAGAACTAATTTTTTGATTTACTGTATTTCTCTATTAATTCATTTTTTTTATTTAGGATCATTGTGTTCAAATCGTCAGTTGTCTCAGGTGGAGGTGTTTCTTTCTCCTTGTTCTTTAACTTGATTGCTTCTGAAGAACAAGTTACAACGCAAAGGCCGCAACCCAAGCATTTTTTTCGATTCACAGTTGAGATATCATCAACAAGAGCTAAAGCGCCCATTTGGCAACGGTTTACACATTCACCACACCCAATACATAATTCATGCTCAATCTCGATATAATAATTAGTTTTCATGAGTCTTGCTGGATTGTTCACCTTTCTGAAATCTCTCAATAGTCCACAGCAACATCCACAACAACTACATATAAAGTTAGGGCGTTGAGCATTACCAAATTGGAGCATTAAACCTGTTTTTTCGTTTTTATCAAGGATATTTAAAGCTTCCTCCTTTGTTATTTTACGAGCCCATCCTTGGTCGATGTACATTTGCGCCATATGCCCAAATCCAATACATGTCTCATATCTATCGGTAAGCTTACATGGATCCCTTTCTCTGCGAACATCTTGTTTTTGGCGACAAACACATTTAGCAACACCAATAGGCTCTTCTGCATTTTCAATTAGTCGCCTTACATCGTTATAAGTAGCTATAAAATTTTCGTGAGTTATGCTTTTCTCCACCGGCACAACACGAGTTTGAGATATTTTAGTGCGAAATAGCTCAACGTCAAACACTTCCTGTCCGTATTGCTTCATAAGATCCATAAACTCCATTGTAAGCTTATTTACTTGATACTCAAAAATACCTATGATCAGCATTGCATTTGCGTAAAGTTTCTCATCTCCTTTTTTTTTATAATGTATAGCTCCCTTTTTTACGCTATTATCTAATAATCTTTCTAATTCTTCAATTGATATATTAGCATCGTCTATCCGCTTATATATCATACTTAGGGGCTCGTAAGCGAGATTAAGTTTAGTAGCAACTTTTGCCTCTTCTGTGGTAAATAGGTAATGCAATAATTTTAATTCTACTCCAGATTTTGTAGCAGGAAAACCAATGGGTAATTTATCAAGATGTTCTTGTAATTTTCTGTATATTCTTATTTCCTCTGTTTTCATTTAATAACTCCCTGTCAGTCCTTACTTCTATTATTTTATCATTAAAAGAAAACTTTACCATTATTTATCAACTTCAAAATAATTACAATATAGTCAAATAATTGAGGATATTACCTAGATATCACTTAGTTTCAAAAGAACAACCAATATGTTTTTTATATATATGTAGATATCTCTCCGCTAATATTGAGGTATTTGCAATTATGTGAATGAATCATAAAAAAATTCAAAAACGAATGAGAGAAATGATCATTTCAAAAATAGAAGATTCGGAACCTGTTCTAAATCTTAAAGACTTATTCTATGAAAAAAAAGTTATTAATAGCAGCAATAATAAACGAGTAGATGAGATACCACAAAAGTCAAAATATGATAATTTTAAACTTCTTACAGATATTTCGAATGTACTACAAAAATGTAGGCATTTAACAGATAAGGATAAGCTCCTCTATTGTCAAAGTCAACGCTATTTTATGAAGCTTTATTTACGAGAAATTAATAAGAAATAAATTATTAGTTAATGAATTCATAAGCTAGCATTTCATAATAACTCGGATCAGATGTGGGTAATTGTCCTATCATCCAACCTTGGTTTGTGGTTTCGCAAATCCAATAATCCTTACTATTTACTATAAAGGAATGACTAGGAGGATAACTCGTATGCTGTGTAGGAGTAAAATTTAAATATACACAAACACACGCATGACCAAACCATTCGCCTTCGCTTTCATCAAAGAAATTAATAATTGTGATAATTGCTTCAAATCCTAAGGAAACTACTAATGAGCCAAATAAAATAGAAAGATCTTCACAATCTCCTTGGTTGAAAATTGTTTCCATTGGATATTGAGCTAAATCGAAAATCTCTTCTTTATATCCAATAGCTTGGGTAAAACTTAACAGACCGTTTATAACTTCTTCGGAATCATATGGATCAATACATTTTGAACGAATTCCATTTGCAATTTGAATAATTCTACCGTCATTAAGGGTGCAATAGGATTCAATAACCATTGCTATATAATCCGGATCCCAGTGAGTATGAGAAGGATGTGGTTTGTCATCAAAATATTCTAAGGTAGCTCGAGTAGTTGAAACTGTGTAAGATGTAGAATAATCTCCGTTATCTACGAAAAAATGAATGGTTTTTTGTGGAAAAAGATATTGATATATTGCGATACTAGCAATAGGTATAACAATCGCAGCAACTATTACTGGCACACCTATAAATATGGCTCTTTTTTGAAGTTTTGTTAATCTCTTTTTTTTTCCTCTTTCCATTTCAAGTTTGCTTGGTCCTGATGAGGGGCTATCTACAGTCTGATAAGTTTCAAAGCTTGGCTTTTCTAATTGTATTTGAGAAATATCTTTCGGTGCTTGATAAACATGATATGAGCAAAATGGACAAAACTTCCATTTAGGGTGCATAGGTTTCCCGCAGTTTGTACAAAAATTAGCCATAATAATATTCTTCTTTAGTAGCGGTTTTTAATCTAATAAAGATAAGATGTTTTTGTCTTTTAAATTTAAATATTGTCTTTGTAAGGTGTTTATATTCTACCTATGTATAATAATTATGAACTTCTTTTATTACCAGATTAATTAGATCTTTAGGATTCCCAATCCCGTAAAATTTTACTTTATTAAGTAAGTTCTTAAATTTTTCTTTAGGTATACTTTTTGACCCAATAAAAAAACCTACCATTTTATGTCCTTTTTGAGCAAGGTCTATCATAATTTTTTTAGCTTTACTCCAATTATAAATACCAAAATCGGTGATTATAAATACAAGAGCATTCCTCTCTGCTTTTTCACATTGACTTGCGATTTCTTTTATTGGTAAAAAGGTGCCTCCACCTTGATACCCCAATAAGACTTTTTCGGCTTTCTTGTAATCAGACGTCCATTGACAAATGTATGCCCTATTGGAAAAGTTGATCACACTAAATTTAGCACCCTTTCTTGCTGCATAATGTAAAGACGCAAACGCAGCAACTAAAGCTGTATGATATGGACCTTTACCCCTATCAGATCTAGATGTATAATTCCAACCCATTGATCCCGAAGAATCTAAAACCATTAAGAGATCTGGTATTTGTTTTTCTACTAGGTGTCCTGGTCCTTCTTTATAAGCCCATTTTCTTGTAGTGATATTAGGTATAATTACAGGGCTATTTAATAAACTCTGAACAATATCTAACTCTTCTATTCGATCTCCAATACGCCACACCTCTGGATAAACTGGTAATTGCCCCCCCGGTTTCTCTTCAAATATTTTTATTTCAATTAAATTTTTCGCCAATCCTCTATACCAGGTAGCTAAGGCACTTCCAGCAATTAAAATCCCTGCTTGACGCGCTGGTCCACCAAACTCGGAATAAGGGATATCTTTTGCAAATTCTTCTGATTTTTGTCTTAATTCATCTTCCTTACCTTCTTTTAATTTATCTGAATTTTTGTTCTCTAAAGGATTATCCATTACTTCTAAAACATCTTTAGGAACTTCTATGAATGCTCCTCCTGGACTTTTTCTTTTTTCTTTATTTTTATCTACAAATCCTCTGGTTCCTATTAATGTAAAAGTATCTTGTATTAAACTATTCAAATGTTTTGCTACTAGAGTTACTTTCTTTTCCCAAGTCGATTCATCCTCAAAATCTTTTATAATTACTTTAGTAACTCTTTCAGCTAGGGAATCCATTTCTTTTAACATCTCATCACTTAAAACATTTTTATTCCACATTTTTTCATAAGCTCGGAATAAAAACTTTGTAAAGTTGCTTATAGACCCCTTGCTCTTTATATGTTTATATGTTACTTTCATTTCCCACGTTATGAGATTTGGATATTTTTGGTATAATTTAGTATCAATTATAAGATCGGCAAAAATGTTTACAATAATAGGAGCATAATTCTGATTTACAATTTGCATCGCAGCCCTAAGTAATTTAGCGTTGATAAGACCATCGTAGGGGATAATCTGATAATGCGAAACTTCATGTAGGGAGATAATATGAAAATAATCAATGTATTCTTGATTATCTTTAAATAAAGGGGTATTAGCTAGATTCATTGTTATTTGCCATTTATTTTCTGGATCTATATAAAATCCCTCTAAATGAGTGTAATCAAATACATAATTAGGTTCATTTAAAGGAGGATAATAGAATTCCTTTAATGCTTTACTCCATGCGATTTTAGCGAATTCAATAGTTTTTTTTTCTTTTTCTGTTAATTCTTGTTTAATCCTCTTGCTTTTGCCTCTTTTTCTCAATTGGATCATTTTATCTAAAAATACCTTTATTCTTCTTTTTGAATATAATCGGAATTATCTAGAATTGTTCTTAATTTTAATGCCTCAGAACCGCCAGAAATTTGGATATTCACCAATGAATCGTCTTTAGTACCTGTAACATTTATTTCAATTAACATATCTTCAGTACGTATTTGTTTAGTTTGTCTTTGACTAAACGCATCTTTTAATGGGTGATCTAAATTAGAGAACTCTGCCGCGATATCTGCCCAGAGTTCTTTCCAATAAGAATATTTAATAACGTAATCGGTAACCGTTTGTCTAAAAAGCTCACGGTTACACCATTCGATTAGGTCTCCTCTATTGGGGAAATCAATTTTTTCCATAAGAGTATTTCTTATTTCAGCTAGCTTATTTATATTTCCCTTTTTAGAGGCTTCTTGTATTTCTTGGGCAATAGGGGGATATCTCTTATTATTCACTGAATTTACAAATGGAATTAGATCATATTTTACAATTAAATCATTCTTTTCGAATTTTTTTAACTCAGTTAAATCATTATCTTTAGGATTTCCTCCGCGAAATCTATCAGCAATTTGATAGCATGCTTCGCGATTTTTAAATCTTTTTTGGACTATTTTCAAGAGATTCTTAGAAAATTCATATTTATTTCCAAAATATGGAGATTTATCTAATTCCCTTTTTACATATGCCATCCTATGTGAAATTACATAAGGAGCAATGGTATTTACAATATTAATATCAATCTTATCTAAACCTAATAACCATGTTAAAGCCTTTGAATATCTTAATAGATCCTTTGCAACCCTTACACTTAGAATTGAATCATTTTTATTACAAATGTTTTGGGCTGTGTTAAAATGACACCCTGAACACAATCCTGCACTTGGTTTTAAATCCTCAGTATTTCCTTTGTCAACCCTAGAACATAATGTGAATTCTCTAATTATAGCATGAATGTATTTATTAACTTCGGATGAGAATGGAATTCTATTAACATAAAAATGTATTTCCATTAATTCATCTATGCTTAAAACTAGAGGAACTTGGATTAATTCATCATATCCACTGTATTTTTCATCTTTACCTGTTAAGATTAGTTGTAAATCATGGCTTCCTGGCATTGAAATAGGAACAGAGATTCCAAATCGATCTAAGAATGGTTGAGATAATTCAAAAGTACCAACATCATATGGATTTATAGTAGCAAATAAGCAGAATTTATTGATTGTTGTTATTGAGTCATAATACTTAACAGTACCTTCAGCGAGCAATGATAATAAAATATCTTGAGCATATGGGGTTAATCGATTTACTTCATCAATGATTTTCCAAAAATTTGTTACAAATTGTCTCCAAACAACTTCTTCCTCACCATCTTTCATTAACTTACCAAGTTTTAGAGTCCCAATAAGCTTCTCTTCAGTTAATTGGGGATGTCCTCTAATGATTGAATTTTCAATTTCATTAAGTGAATTTGCTGTAAACATTCTTCCTAAAAGCTTTACGAGTGTAGTTTTCCCTCCACCATGCCCCCCGATTAAAAGCATAGCCGAATTGGGAACTATTGCATTTAAAACACAAAGTGATAATATTTCTGGTAATATTTTTGTTCTCACTTTTTTACTTTTTTCAGTTAAATATTTAATGCTCAAATCTTTATAATGAACAAATAATTGATTAGCTTGTGTTAAATTAATGATTTTCCACACTTTTTTCCGTAATTCGTCTTCTTCTCCTAATTTTGTCGACATTTGGACTATTCTCTTAAGATTTTCAATATTAAATAAAAATCAGTTTGATTATTTAATTTTATTCATTCAATTTGTATTATTTCATTAATTTTGAGTGGTAAGTCAAGGATTTCTAGATTTCTTAATATTATAAATAAAGCAGTTCATCTAATCCTTCTATGACGAAATCTGGTTGAATATTCCATTTTTTATATTGTTTATTATGTGTATTTATTTTCCTTCTTATTAAACAAGCATAAATATCAGCTTTTTTAGCAGCAATCATATCAAATTTAGAATCTCCAACTAAAATAGCTTTTGATTCTTTTGGATCGTATTCAAATTTATCCAATATGGTGAGAACACCTTTAGGAGACGGTTTAGCTACTCCCTGATCGTTATTATAATAACCTAAACTAAAAATCTCGTGGAAAAATTTAGTGATATTAAATTTCTCCAAGATAAATTCAACAATGTAATATGCTGTGTTTGAAATTATTGCGAGTTTTTTACTGCTTTTGTGATGATAAAGCTTTTCTAATATATTATAAACATCCTTATATAAGAAAACCTTTTTTTTTTCTATTAATTTTTTTCTCCAGTTAAAATCTATCTCATCATAAACCTTCCAAAAATTATGAGGACTTTTAACACCCCATTCTTCTAAGACATCAAAGAGGTCTTCTTCAGGCGACCAAAGTTTATACTTTTCATTCTTTTTTGGAGGATTACTGGCTTCTAATCTGGTGAAGGTTTCTTTTAATATCTGATCCACGTAAGCTCCGATATCGCCAAGATGGAGCAACGTTCCATCTAAATCAAATAAATAAAAATCAAATTTCATTAGATAAATAAGGAAATTAAAATTACTTTTTAAAAAAATTTTAACAATACTATTTCTATTAGATTTATTAGATTAAATATAATCTATTTATTTAATAAATTTAATTTCATAATAAGCGAAATTTAATAACTAGTTTTATTAACAAATTTACGAAGTGATTTAAATGTCATATACACAATCTCCTCCCCTAACTAAGAAGGAAATAGAGGATTTTCTTAGTTTTGCGAAGATAACACGAATTTGTACCCACAATGAAGACGGTACTATCCATGCTGTTCCGGTTTGGTTCAATTACAAAAACGGACATTTCATTATCAAGACTCCAGAAAAAAGTCTTAAAGTTAGAAATCTTATGAGAGACAACAGATTAACGTTGCTTCTTGATAAAGAAACTCCACCTGCCAAAGGAGTTATAATCTATGGTACAGCAGAAGTAAAATTAGTAGAAGCGACAGAAACGACGATAGAAGGGATAGAATTGCTTGAGAAATATATGTCTAAAGAAGAAGCAGAGAAAACAAGAGCAGGTTTTAGAGCGTTAACAGATTGGGCAGAAATTACTGTAATACCTGAACGAGTAGTATCGTTTGATTTTGCAAAAGATGATAAACATCAGAATGCGATAGCATACTCATCATTTGTATTATATACTAGACCTAACCAAATTACTGAAGAAGAGGTTATTTTTCATATAGAAAAGAAAATTTGCTTGGTGTGTAAAAAAAAGATTTTAAAGTTCACATATATCTGTCCGGAATGCGAAATTTTCTACTGTATGAATTGCAGCCAAGCATTAGCTAATTTAGAAAATGTTTGTTGGGTGTGTAATGCCCCAATAGATGAATCAAAGCCTTCGAAATCGTTTGATCTTGAAGAGGATGAAAACAAAGCGAAAAAATCAAAAAAAAGTTAAGATGGAATTTAGGTTTCAAAAGAATTCATCAAGTTATTAAGATGTACTTCTTTCTTTAAAAATACCCTATATGTCCTAAATTTTTGCCGTTCTCATCTAAAGCATGAACTAAGCCCATAGAAAGAATCTCTTTATCTTTAGTTGACTTGGCAACATATTTTAGTGTTTCAAGTTTAAGAATAAAAATCCTATTGCATTTCTTACATTTAATATGAATTTTCTTTATTAATTTAAGATCTTCTTCATATTCTTCTTTTTTAAAAGGTTCTAATAAATCTGGATCTTCATTATCGCAATCCTTAAGAAAACATTGATCTAAAGAGATTTTTTCCATTCCACGCCGCGCTAGTGCGATAAAAGCATAGCTAGGAATCAATGACCTTAAATCTTCTTCATCCACCATATTTAAAATAAAATATAGATATCAATTAATTCTTATTATTATTTTTTAAAGATTCTCACAAAATTCCTTTAATGGGTATTCTATATTTTTATCGTATCGCTTAAGAGTATACATTTGAGGGTTGAAGGATATTTGGATAAAAAGGACGGAGAAAATTCCTAACAGAATAACAGAGGTGACATTTGTCCGCATACCCATTTTGAGGTTTATATCCTTTTTCAATCGCAATTTCAAGAAGATTTTGAGGGCCTCCCTTGGATACTACCTTACCTATTATTGGATGTTTTCGATAGTTAAATTCACTTATTATTTCAGATAGGGATTTTTCCTTGGCATTTCCAATACAAATCCCTTGACACGATTGATGAAAAACCCATCCATTAGGATCTATCATAAACATCGGAACCTTGAAAATAAGACATTTATCTGAAGGTATTGTCGTCATTGAGTAATATTTTGTAAGTTGATTTGCAGCTCGACCCATCACTAATAACTCACTATTTATTACTTCGCAAAACTCAAACTCTTTTGAAAGGAGATCAGTAATTTTTTTAGTTTGTTCATTAAAAGCGTTCTTTTCTTCTTTAGGTCCTAAATTTTGTGCCACTAAACCTATCCATTCAATTCCCGCTTCATGGGCTGCTCTTATTGCTCGTCTCACGATATCGAGCGAAATAAATTTTTGATGAAATACGTCGACACTAAAACCAATTTGATTTAATCCCGCTTCCTTTAATTTTAGTGCATATTTTTTAGCAATTAAATCATCTTTTCCCCAATATCCATTAGTTGGTAATCCTATCTTTGGTATATCATATCTTTTTACTTCTTCAATAAGACTAACCAGTAAATTAAAATGGAGTAGGGGTTCTCCTCCAAAAAATCCAACTTCATTAACTATATGGTTGGATGTAACGTCTCCTAAATATCTTTTTACATCCCCTAATTCTATTAAAGCATTGTCTTGATTTGGAGATCCATGAAGCGCACAATGCATGCATTCATTAGTGCATTTATAAGACATAAGAAAAGTAAGGAAAGGTATTCTTTTTAAATTTTTTTCAATACTCAATTTTATTCAACTCCCTTCTAATCAATATTTTATATTTTTTTAAAATTTTTTGAAAAACAATAGATCAAGCTTAATAATTTTATAAGACTATAAGTTAATGAGTTAATTATGACTAAGAACAGAGATTTATCAAAAGAAACTATTGATCACATATCAAAATTAGCTTTATTAGATTTATCTGAAGAAGAAAAAGATAAATTATCTAAAGAATTAGGTGATATTCTTAATTATTTCAAGAAGTTAGAAGATATAGATACCAGTAATGTTAAGCCTATGACCCATCCGATAGAAGGTTTAAAAAACGTTTTCAGAGAAGATGAACCTTGGGAATCTCTTTCTAATAAAGAAGCAACTAAGAATGCTAAACATACAAAAGATGGTTACTTCAAGGCTCCAAGAATTCTAAAAGAGAAGTAGAACTCTATTTTTTATATTCATCAGTTAA
>CAZBNW010000054.1:0-16332 GCA_964493385.1 uncultured archaeon
TTAAAAAATAAAAAATTTTAATACATTAAATATTTTAATTTTTTATCTCTACAATGTGTAAAACAAATGAGAATTATTGAAAATTAAATAAAATATGGAAGAAAAATGATTCCTCTTTCTGAATTGAATATGGGCATTTTAGAAATTTTCTTTTTGATAATTATTTTTGTTATTGGATTTTTTGTTACATATATTATCTTCCCTCCTATAATAAAATTCATGAAAACAAAAGGATATGTGGGTATTGATATTCATAAAAACGCTCAACCTGAAGTTGCTGAATCTGGTGGACTTAGTATAATAATTGGTTTTATAGTTTCCTCAATTTTTTTAATCATATTCTTTCCTGCGTTTTTTAATGAAATTTTCATTTTTCTTCTAACCGTTATATTAACTGGAATCATAGGATTTATTGACGACAGAAAAAAATTGCGCTCACGTTATAAGATAATATTATCAATTTTTTCTGGAGGAGTAATCTTTTTTGCAAATTTTTTTGGGTTTATAACAATCTCTTCGCCAACAATTCCTTTTCTTGATAAAACTAGATTAACTATTATTTATCCATTTTTAGTACCAATTATTATTGCAGTTTTCGTAAATACAGTAAATATGTTAGAAGGATATAATGGCGAAGGTTCTGGAACTTGTTTAATTGCAGTGGTTTTTTTGTTTATATGTGGATTAATTTGGGATTCTGCTGAAGCAGTAATTTTTGCAGTTCCTGTTATTGCAGTTTTAATCCCTTTTTTTATATATAATAAATATCCTGCAAAAATCTTTCCAGGAGATATAGGTACTTTAAGTATGGGGGCAATGATTGCCTGTATTATGCTATTTGGGTCATTAGAGGTTGCTACGTTCTGTGCTCTCTTAATCCATATATTTAATAGTTTCTATTATATATATTCTGTACGTGGATTTTTTGAAAGCAGTGATATTAGGGAAAGTAAAGAGGATATTATTATACTCGAAGATGATCGAATTAAAGCTTCAGATCAAAAAGATGCCGTGTTAACCTTACCGAGATTAATATTATCAAAAGGGCCATTAAAAGAACCAGAATTAGTTAAAAATTTTTATGCAATTTCTGTAATATGCGGATTTTTTTCTATAATATCTATCTTATTCATGCAAGTTACTTCAGGGATTTTAGAAATATATATTATAATCATTGTATTAATTATTCTTTCTGCCCCAACAGTTTTGATATTATATAAATTCCCCAGAATTAGAGGAGTAGTCTTTTTAATGATAATTCTATTAATTTCTCTTATATTATTACTATTATTAGTCAAAACATTAATCATGCCTCTTCCGTTAGAGGATATTGACCTAAAAATAATAAAAATCCCAGCTAATCTATTAATTTCTCTTATATTGGTTATCCCTGTATTATTATTGTGGTATTTGATTACCATAAAGTACTTCTGGAGGGAGATTGATAAAATGAAAAAAAAGAATTTCAATATTAAAACTACTGGTTAATAGTTGAATATTATTATCATTTTGTGCTTTTAAAAGAATCATAAAAATTAATGTATTTTGAAATATTAAACAAATAAAGATTTTAATAATTAAATAAAGGTTTTTGTTTTGAAAAAAAAAATTAGATATCTCCTTTTTATTATTTATCTCTTAGGTTCAATTGGACTATTTTTGATATTTAATTCTCTTGTTTTTCAATTCAATTTATCAACACTCTTAATTGATTGGACATTTTTAATATTACTTTTTCTATATTTATTAACTATTGAAGAATTTTTTCAGTGGGCAAGAAATGGTAAGAGAAGTGAAATGAGTGATATTATTGCAATTGCTTTTTTCTTTTTTCTTATTTTTTTCTTTTCAAAAGATTTTTTGACATCGATAATGGGTGCTTTCTCAATATATCTATGGATAGGTGTTTTTGAATTAAAAAATTACCCTGTTCTGAATAAACTTTTAATAATTTCTCTAATAACGTATAATATTATATTTATTGCTGGGTTATTTTCCTACTATTTAAAAGATCCATTTTTTATCAATACTAGTTTTGCGTTTTCTTTTTGGATTATCCTTATTATGGGCTTTATACTGTTTGGAAGAAAATACATAGTTGTATGGCGATTCATGAGTCCTGAATATTTAACATTATTTTTGTATATTATTGCTTGGTTAGCTGTTGTTTTTATAAATCAATATACTCCACTAACTTTTATTACAGATAAACCAATTGGCTCTAGTGGGTTTACAATTCTCGATTTTTTTGTGAATATTTATTTTATCTTAATACTAGTTAATTGGATAATTTATTTTATCTCAGGTTTAATTTTAGACAAATTGTTGGGCATCAAGAAAGTAAAAGATGAAAATCTATTGAAAATCGTAAATAAAATAAAAGATGATATTGGAATTAAAGGAAAAGTTAAAGTAGGTTTTGGAAAATATCCAATATTAAATGCTATGGCTTATGGCTCTGTAATTGATAAAAGAGTTGCTATTATAGCTGATGATATAAATCAAATTCCTGAAGATGAATTAAAAGGCATTTTGGCTCATGAATTGGCGCATACAAAAGGAAAACATACACTCATTTTAACATTAATTACCTCTGTAGATCTTATTGTGAGAATGCTTCTTGGTATTCCTGCTACATACTATGATTATACTTTTGGAAATCCGCAGCTTCCAATGATAAATTTTATACTTTTAAATTTAGCAATATATATACTTCTTTTTATATTTGTTAGAATCCTTGAAGGAAAAGCAGATTTAAAAGCAAAGAAAGTAGGATATGCTAATGAACTTGCTAAAGCACTCTATAACTTAGAAAGCTTTTATGCAACTGGTCGAGAAATTGGATTAAATACCATGCTTTTAAGTGGTGAAAAAATAACAAGAGACAATCAGCTTTTAGATTATATGAATACGGCCATTTACTTAAATCGTTCAATGATTAAGCCATCAAGAGCATCGCTTTTAGCTAATTTAATTAATTCACACCCTCCTAGTTATTATAGAATCGCTGCAATTTTAGGTAGTGAATTGAAACCAAGTAAAGAAGCAATTCTTCCATTTATTTGCTTAAAAAAATCTAAACAAAAAAAATATGCGAAAAAATTTGAAGAAGCAAGAGAAAAATTTAAAATCATAGCAAAAAATAAATTTAAGGAATTTTTTGAAATTAGTGATATTTCTTCATTAATGGAGAAACTTAGAAGAAAAGAGTTATTCCTATTTGAAATTCAAAAAGATTATGTCTTTAGAAATCTAATTACAGATGAATTAATTATTGGTAAATTAATTGGTGTTCAATTTATTGATGACATCGCCGATCCTGATCAATTAATCATTATAAATTCAAGAACATCTAAAAAAGGTCTCTTGAATTCCTCTTTATATTCACGTATTCAATATGATTTAAATGAGATATATTTCTTGAATAAAAATATGCCATTAATTTTAATTGATATTGAATTGGATGAAAATCATAAAAACGGATATTATCTTTTCTTAGATAAAAACAATAACAAAATCCAAAAACCTATTGTGAAAACAAAATTACCAAATTCTCTTTTTCTTATTAAGAATTTTAAAGATCAGGAAATTTTTTTAAAAACCAAAGGAGCGCTAAAAATATACAAATGCATAAATATAATTCCTGCTAAGAAATTAGAAGACTTTCAAATAAAAATTACCAAATTTGAAAATCAAGACGAAGAATCTATCAAATATGCTCTTAGTGAATTAATAATCAGGCCAAAGACAATTTACTTACCAATTAGCAGAAGCCCTGCTTTTAGAGAAAGCGAAGTGGATATGATAAACTGGTTATCTAAAAAACAACTTCAATCATATATATTTCTTAAAAAACCAGTGAATAATTTGGAAATAGGTTATATTAAAAAAATAAATGTTGAAATTCAGAATATCTATAAAAAACCTACTAGGGCTAAAAGCAATAATGAAGGTGTAATGATTGTAAAAAATATTTTCGAGAAAGAAATAAAGATTCCTTACAACAAATTAGAATCGATAAATTTTGAATATAACAGTGCCTTGATACAAGTAAAATCATCAACTAGCTTTTCAAGCCGTTTAGGATATAAAATACTAAAAAAGTTCAAACCCAAAAGAGTTATTATGACTTAATAAAGTTTAATATAAATGTGTCTTTCAAAACAGTTACCTATGGCTAGTAAAATTAAAAGTATTTTTCATCTTTTACGGATACGGCAATATTATAAAAATGTTTTGATATTTGTTGGCATTTTTTTTAGTCAAAGATTATTCGATGTATTCCTTTATTTTAATTTAATAATAGGTTTTATTGTATTGTGTTGCGCGTCATCATTCAATTATATTATTAATGATATAAGAGATATTGAAAATGATAAATTGCATCCAGAAAAGATGAAAAAAAGACCTCTGGCTTCTGGAGATCTACCTGTGTATTTTGCCATATTATTGTTAATTCTATTAACTACTATAATTATAGTTTCCTTGATTTTTTTAATACCAAATTTTCTCTTAATCATAATGATAATCTTAATAATCGTTTCAGGTCAGATTTATAATCTTCTTTTTAAACATTATGCTTTTATTGATATCCTAATTTTGTCAATAGGATATTTATGGAGAGCATTAGCGGGGTGTGTAATAATAGAGGAGTATACTTCTGCTTGGTTATTTTTAGCCATATTTGAAATTGCTATGTTTTTAAGTATAGCTAAAAGAAAAGGAGACTTAATGTTCCTTGGAAAAGATAAAGCAATAGAACACAAAAAAGTATATGATCAATATTCTCTCAAAATATTAGATCATTTTCATGTAATCATTGCTGGCTCTTTATTCATGACCTATTCACTTTATCTGATTATCAATTTTAATTTAGCTGTGCCTGGAAGTGCGGCTATTTATGAATATATATCAATTTTTACAATACCCCTCTCACTTTATATAATAATGAGATATATGTATTTGACTTCATCTAAACCAGAAATCGCTCGTAATACGGAAAAGGCTTTCTTAGACAAAGGAATAATAATTGCTGCTCTAATTCTGCTAATAATTTTATTTTTCTCTTTTTATTTCAATGAAATTGTTGAAATCTTAAAACCCTAACAATATAATCCCATTTTATTCCCATTTTAGATATCTTAAATTTCTGAAAATAAAGATTTTGGCGAGTTGGAAATTACAAATTATATCAAATTGAAGGATTTAATTAGATATAAAGAAATCTTAAGTGGAAACATTTTAAAATTGAGAAATTTTGAGTTTAGAACGATTGAAAAAAATTTAAAAAACGTATTATGATTTCAAAAAATAATAAAAAAAAAAAAGATAAAACTTATAAGTTTATAAAACAAAAATATCTAACTACAAATCTAAAAAAATAAAAAAAAAAATTGAAAATTCTTAAGTGATTTAAATATGGAAAGAAAAACTTTAGCTATAGGAATAATCGCCATTATAGCAGTTGGATTTGGTATCACTGGTGTTGTCTTATTTTTCATTCAACCACCACCTGAGCCTCCTGGTGAATTACCAACAACTCTCATCTTTGGAACGATGTATATCGTTGTAGATCTTGATCCGCAAGGTTCCTGGGATTCCGCATCAATGGATGTAATTGATCAGGTTTGCGAAGGTTTACTTGCTTATGATTTCTATGATCCAAGTCTGCAAATTATACCACAACTTGCAACCAGTAGGGGCACATGGAATACAGCTGGCGATGAATATACAATTCTACTTAGAGATGATGTTACTTTCCACGATGGAACACCCTTTAACGCGAGTGCAGTTAAATTTACCTGGGATAGAATGGCTTGGGCTTTAAACACAACCGGAACTAACACGGTAGATGTAACCATAGTAGAGGAATTATATGTATGGCCGGGAACTGATCCCGCCCTTCCGATTGTAAAAGAGGTTGTAATAAACTCTGAGTATAGTGTAACATTCGTATTAAATAGACCTTATCTCGCATTTGAAGCTCTACTATGCTTCGAGGCTTCATATATTTTATCGCCTACATCAACCCCTCCGGACAGATACCTTGATACGAAAACTGATGACCTAGTTGGGACTGGTCCATATGAGTATGATTCAACTGAGGCAGCTGTCGAGGTTAAACTGCACGCTTATGAAAATTATTACAAAGGAAAAGCGAAAATTGAAAATTTGGTATTCTCTGAAATTACTGATGCGAATGCTAGAAATATCGCATTATTAGCGGAGGATGTTCACTTCTTGTCCAGCCCCATGTGGGAGTATTGGCCAATATTCGAATATGAATCTGGTATTGTATTAAATGTATCTTCATATGGTACAACTATTCAATATCTTGGGATGAATACTAAAAAATTAAGTCTGACAATGAGAAGGGCAATTTCTCAAGCGATTGATTATGATTACTTAATCGAATCACTCACTTTAGGAAATTCCAGAAGATTGAAATCTCCTATCCCGGAGGGTATTCAAATGGCAAATTGGACGGTTAATCCTCTTACCTATAACGTTACAGCAGCAAGGTTATTAATGCAAGACATGGGTTTCGGTGTAGGATGGAATGCAACATATGATACCCCACTAACCCATCCAGAAACTGGTGAATATTATAATAAGGATCATCTTAGCTGGAGAGCCGCAAATTTTAAAACATATAACTATACATATAATATCGGTAACCCTTTCCGAGAGGATATGTTGATTTATTTAGCTGACGCCCTGAAAGATATTGGAATTAAAGTGTTAAATGACGGTATGACTTGGGGAGAATTTCTCTACAGATTATATGAAATAAAGCCCCTTTTCAGAAATATGTTGGAACTTTACTTTGTTGGATGGCTTCCTGATTACAACGATCCGAGCAACTACATTAATCCATTGTTCACCAATAGAACTGTAGGCTCTAATGGAGCACAATATGATGGTTTCCTAGCTGCCGAAGAAGCCGGTAGAGATCCTTACAATCTCTGGGATAACGTTCAGCTATTAATGGAAGCTGCTCTTGCAGAAACCAATACAGCACTAAGACAGAAATATTATAGTAGAATTCAATATCTTTTGGTCGAAGTAGATGTTCCATGGGCATTTTGCTATAACCCACTACCATCCGATGCTTACGATGTTAGACTACACGGTCGAGCACCTTATGCAGAACAAATGGGTAGAAATTATTTCTATCCTATGTACTTTGCATAATAGATTCAATAGGACCTAAAAAATATAAAAAAATAAATCTTCAAATTTTTTTTTTTTTTTAATAATAAAAATAACTGTTATTCCCTATTAATTCCTATTGATGTGAACAATTTAAAGAAGAAGAAACTAAGGATGTATTTTGTACCTTATTTGATTTATGATAATATTATTGACATTTTTTCATATAATAAAAAAAGTTTACTTGACTGTCCACAAACTGCAATCGATTTGAAAACTTGGAATTATAATGGAATAATTAATAAAAGATCTAATCTAGATTATATTGATGCTGGTGGTATAATAACAAATTTTGAATTACAAGAGATAGAGTTGAATAGAATATTATGAAAATTAAGATTGAATTAAGTAGACAAGGAAATTTTATACTAGCAATTTTATTAACTCATTTCATATTTTTTGGATATATATGCAATATATATGAAAAAACAATAGAAGAGAAACTATTATTTTTACATCAAGTTTTATTTGCTCCATATTCATTTTTATCAATGGTCATTCTTTTTGCAATTGTTTTTTTTATGGTATTAAGAGAAAAATTCTTTGAATATGGAATTAGGAATAGTATTTGGCTTACTCCCATTATAATAGTGCAATCTTGGATATGGATGTGGATCCTGTATGGTTTTGATATTACTATAATTGGTGAATTTTTTACCCGTTATGAAGGTTACCTTACAATTTTATCAATATTATGTTTAAACTTGTTATCTGCGATTTTGGCAGCAATAATCAAAGGACAATATGAGACATATATCAAGAAAATCAAGAAAATTTAAAAATGAGTTGGAGAGTATATAAATCATGAGCATGATAAAATATATAATCAGGAGGTTTTTAACATTATTACCTGTATTATTTGGGGTCATCACATTAACCTTTATACTTTCTAGATTAATGCCAGGAGATCCAGTTTTAGCCCATCTCCCTCATTATTTTACGCCCGAGATGTATCAAGAAAAATTACGTGCACTTGGACTTGATAAACCCATTTTGGAACAATATTTTATATATCTAGGCAAATTGTTCACGGGGGATTGGGGTGTTTCTGTTTCGATTACTAAGGGTGCTCCAGTATGGGATCTTGTGCTTTCGAGATTTTTTAGGACTTTTGATATTGCTATAGCTTCAGTTTTTATTGCTGCATTTGTGGGAATCAAAACTGGAGTAATTTCAGCAACACATAGAAATAAAGCTAAAGACACAGTATTAAGGGGTTTTGCCCTCGTAGGAGTTTCCATCCCAGTATTCTGGATGGGAATGATACTTCAATACTTTATAGCATATAAATTACAACTTCTTCCTGCGATTGGATACAAAACTTCAGGTATTGGAGATCCTCCAACTATTACTAATTTTAGGATTATTGATTGTCTTTTATCTGGAAATATGCACCTACTCGTAGATTATGTAGCACATTTAATTTTACCTGTACTTTGTTTATCATTTATATTTCTTGCGTCAATTACAAGGCAAACTCGTTCAAGCATGTTGGAAGTTTTGGAACAGGATTACGTAAGAACTGCGAGAGCTAAAGGATGTAGAGAAAAGGATGTAATACATACACATGCCCTAAAAAATGCATTAATCCCCACAATTACAATTATAGGACTAAACTTCGGAGGTTTATTATCGGGAGCGATTCTCACCGAAACGACTTTTAATTTACATGGAATGGGTGAGTTATTAATTAAGGCAATAACGAATACTGATTACTGGGTATTAAACGGAATTGTGTTTATAACTACAATTGTTTTTATCGTTATAAATTTAAGTATTGATATCCTTTATGGAATTATTGATCCAAGAATAAGGTATTAATTGAAGTTTAAGAAATATAGAAAACTATAAGTGAAAAATTTATGAAACAAATAGAAGAACAAGAACTTGAAGTAGAATTAGAAATTGAGGAAAAAAAAGAAGAGGGGCTTACAAAAAGTATCATCTCATGGATTTTGCGCAATACTAAATTCCTTCTTGTACCTGGTTACAGATTAGAAGAATTATCTCATCGGGAATTTGAATATGAAAAAACTATAAGCAAAAGGAAGTTTTTACGAAGATTAAAGTCAACATTAACTATATTGGGCATAGTAATTGTATTTACGATTGTAACTTTTGCTATTTTTGGAGAATGGCTTACTCCATATACATTTGAGCAAGCCAATGGAGTCGACAAAACCAGTCCCAATTGGTCCGGGCCAATCCCAGGACACCCCTTAGGTACCGGAAAGTGGGGACGTGATATTTTAGCAAGATTAATATACGGTGCAAGAGCTTCCTTAACAATCGCTTTACCAGCTATAACATTTAGTGTTATTTTTGGTATTATTTTTGGCGTGATTGCAGGATTTTATGGAGGATGGGTGGATTCGTTAATAATGAGAATTACAGATGTTTTTCTTGCTTTTCCAGGGCTAATCCTTGCTTTAGTATTTATAGCAATTTGGGGTCCAAAAATGGAATATATAATGCTAGCCTATGGAATTCTTGGTGTGCCTTATTATGCACGTTTAATTAGGGGATCAGTATTACAAGCTCGAGAATTACCCTACATACAAGCGGCAAGAGCATCTGGTTCAGGAAATTGGAGAATTATGTTCAAACACGTGGTACCAAATATCATCCAACCAATCATCATTTCATTCACATTCGATATAGGTGGAATTATCTTAAGTTTGGCGGGTCTTAGTTTTTTGGGTTATAGTGATGTTAGCTTAGTCGAATGGGGAAACGATATTAGTGATTCGAGAGATATGATTATGATTGCGCCACATGCGATGATCTGGCCTGGGATTATGATCCTAATAACTGTTTTAGGTTTTATGTTAGTCGGTGATGGATTAAGAGATGCCTTGGATCCAAGATTGAAAAACTTGTAATTTTTTACTTAACTTTAATGAAAATATATACTGGATAGAAAAAGTAAAAAATGAATATCACTGAAGAAAAGAATACTATTATTGAAAATAACGATAAGAGTATTCGAGAAAATTCGGATTTAAAAAAAGATTCATCAAACTTGCTTGAGATTAGAAATCTTAAAACAAATTTCTTTACAGAAGAAGGGACTGTTAAAGCCGTAGATGGAGTCTCATTTGATATATACAAAGATGAGGTCCTTGGTCTTGTCGGGGAAACAGGTTGCGGTAAATCCGTTACAGCTCTTTCTATTTTACGCCTTGTGAGAGCACCTGGAAAAATAGTAGAAGGCTCTATTAAGTTTAATGGTGTCAATCTGCTGGAGTTATCTGAATCACAAATGAGGGAATACCGTGGTAACAATATAACAATGATATTCCAAGATCCTTTAAATTCACTAAATCCTGTTATTCAAATCGGTAAACAAATAGGGGAAGTATTTTTATTACACCAAGAAGAAGAAATTAAGGAAATTCAAAGTCAGCACCTTTTGGAGAGGAAGAAAAAGAAACAAGAGTTAAGAGATTTAAGAGCTGAATTAAAAATGAAGAATACTCTTTTAACAGAAGAAGAGAGGAAAGAATTAAAGGCGAAAATAAAAAAGCTAGCAACATTAATTCCAAAGAAACTAACTTTGAGAGATATTACAATGGAAAAATCAGAGGAAATTATTAAAGAAGTAGGAATTGCAGATGCTAAAGGAATCTTAAAACGATATCCACATGAACTAAGTGGTGGTATGAGACAACGTGTAATGATCTCAATGGCACTCTCATGTAATCCTCAACTTTTAATTGCTGATGAACCAACAACCGCCTTAGATGTGACTATTCAAGCTCAAATCCTCGATTTAATGAAAATTTTGAAAAAGAAATTTAAAACTTCAATTCTCATGATTACACACGATTTAGGAATTATCGCTGAATTGTGCGATAGAGTAGCTGTTATGTATAGCGGAAACATTGTAGAATATGCAACAGCAGAAGAACTATTTAATAATCCACGCCATCCCTACACTAAAGGACTTATTGGAGCAATTCCAAGCATTGAAAAGAAAAACCTGCAATTACAAACAATTCGTGGTATGGTACCTAATTTAATTTACCCTCCCTCTGGTTGTAGATTTCACCCGAGATGTGATTATCGATTAGAAGTTTGTAATAAAATCAGACCACGATGGCTAGAAATCGCTAGCAAATATTTTATTGCCTGCCATCTATTTGATCCTGAATATAAAGATTCACCAAAATATCAGTGGGATGAAAAATCAGATAAAGAATCTTATAAAGTGTAATTTTATGCATTAGATATGTTATGATAAAAAGAAACCTAAGAAAATGACTATTATTAACGAGAAATTTAAAAATTTAAGCAAAAATGATATAAAAAAAACTAAGGGGAAAAAATATATAATCCTCTCAGTAAAAGATCTGAAGACATATTATCCAATTTTCGGCGGTATTCTTAAACGAACAATTGGTCTTGTTAAAGCTGTAGATGGTGTTACTTTTAATCTTTATAAAAGAGAAACACTTGGTTTAGTCGGAGAAAGTGGGTGTGGCAAAACAACTATCGGAAATACCATTCTAAATTTAGTTCCCGCAACTTCTGGAGAAATTACATATAAAAACAGAAATATTGTTATAGGATCTTCTCAAAAGAAGATTATATATAAAGAAATGAGAGCAAATAATCCTATTAGGAATTACTTTATTGTACCTCCTATTCAAATAGCGTTATCCCTTTTTGAGTCATTCTTTTCTAAAGTAAAATCCCATGTTAAGAACATTTATAAGAAAATTAAGAATACTATGAATCCAAAAACACAAAAAATCATCAGTAGGGCAAGCTCCTTATTTAAACGAAATTACATTAATGCAATGAAAGTAATTAACCCTTATGATAAAGAATTACGCAAAAAAATTCAAATAGTGTTTCAAGATCCTGATTCTTCATTAAATCCTCGTTGGAAAGTCGTTAATATTATTGGTGAACCTCTAAGAATTCTGTTAGGAATGAAGAAAAGAAGAGATATACGTAGACGAGTTCTTGAACTTCTAGAAACTGTTTCTATGAAAAGAGAACATTTGGATCGATATCCACATGAATTTTCAGGTGGTCAAAAACAGAGAATTGTAATTGCAAGAGCTCTTGCGTGCAATCCTGAAATTGTTATCTTGGATGAGCCCACATCCGCTCTCGATGTATCAGTTCAAGCACAAATTTTGAACTTATTAAAGGAACTTCAATTAAAATTTAACTTATCTTACATGTTTATAACCCACGATTTGAGTGTAATTCAGCATATAGGAGACAGAATTGCTGTAATGTATCTTGGTAAATTTGTTGAAACTGGAACTGGCGAAGAAGTGTTTTTCAACCCGCAACACCCATATACAAAAGCGTTATTATCCGCGCGACCTACGTTTGATCCATCATCAAAACAAAGAAGAATAATTCTGGAAGGAGATGTGCCCAGTCCAATAAATCCTCCTGTTGGATGCCCTTTCCATCCCAGATGTCAAGAAAAAGGTAAACACATAGGATGTGGCATTGAAGAGCCGCGGAAAATCTATCTGGGAGGTGATCATTACATTTATTGCTTACCATTTAAAGAAGAAAGAGTTTCTTATGAAGGAATAGAATATATTTCAGATACTTGGAAGCCTTAGTTAAAATACTTAGATTTAAATTTTCTCTCTTCTTAAAATATTTCTCTAATTTTTTTCTCTAAATTTTTTCCTCCTAATCAATAACTTTTCCTTCTTTTATTAGAAGTTGAAATAGAAAAGAGAGTAACTATAAATTAACAAAAAACCACTGTGTATGGTAATAATTTGAACAATTTAAACATTGAAAAATATTTAATTAATCCCATTCTATAATTAATATAAATATGTCAGAAAAACCTCAGATTTTTGTAATTAAAACTACGCCTGAAACGGTATTACATGATTATAAGAAACTCATGCATATGGCTAATTATGAGAAGCTATATAGAAAAAATGAAAAAATTTTATTGAAACTTAATCTAAGCTGGTCAAAATTCTTTCCAGCTTGCTCTAGTCCTCCATGGCAAGTCGAAGGTGTGCTTAAAACGATGGTAGAGGATGGATATAATCCTAAAAAACTATTTGCTGCTGAAAACAGAACTGTAGTCACAAACATCGAAAAAGGTTTAAAAGGGAATAGATGGGCCCCAATTATCAAGAAATATGGTACATGGTTTATTCCTTTAACTAGGATTCCATTTGTGCCATATGACTCTTTAAAACCTAAATTCCTCAAGTTAAAAAATAAAAAATTGCATGCTTTAGATTCTAAAATATTTCCAGAGGGCTTTTCTATTCCTAAGTTTTATGTAGGGAAGCCAATAATACATCTACCAACTATAAAAACTCATGGGCATACTGGAGCTGTTGGTGGTTCATTAAAAAAGACTACTGGAGAATTGAAGCATGGGGGTATAACATGTGCTATGAAAAATGCTTTTGGAGGGCTTTTAACCAAAAGAAGACATTTTTCACATCAATATATGTCTGAAATATTGGTAGATTTACTAATTATCCAAAAACAAATTCATCCAAGCATATTAGCAATTGTAGATGGGACTGTGTGCGGTGATGGAGCAGGACCAAGAACAATGATACCTCGTATTAAGAATTATATTCTTGCAGGGTATGATCAAGTTGCAGTTGATACAATCGTTGCTAAAATGATGGGATTTGACCCTTTAAAATTACCCGCGATAAAAATTGCTCACGAGGAAGGTCTGGGATGTGGAGATTTCGATCAAATTGAAATTATTGGGGAAGATGTATTTAAAATAAATTGGAATTTTAATGTTAAACGCAGTATAGTCATTTGGGGAGACCAAATGGTCCGTAAAGGACCTCTACAATTTCTTTATCCTCTATTTAGAAATGAACTCTTCTTTCTAGGCCCTACTTATGCCTCCATGATTTATCATGATATGTTTTGGTACCCTACTATTGGAAAACGAAGAATTAGGAAATTTTTTCAAACAGAATGGGGTAAAATGTTCATTAATTACCCTAAAAAATGATAAATCTTCTAACAACAACTATAATTAATATTTTGCGTAAAATTATTCATTTTAATATATCTTTTATCATCTTTGTATGATTCAAATATAAATTAGATTTTTTCAATCTTTGATGAATAAAAAATTCTGTTGACCCCTCTTTACCTAATATAGGTGATTTAATAATTCCGTATAGAAAAAAATGATTTTCTATAATCCATTGAATTAGTTCATTAAGAATTTGAAAAAGTTGGTTTGGATCTTGTATAATATCAAACCTAGTTCTATTATAGAATTCTGTTTCAAAAATTGGTTTCACTAATGCTATAATATCACCACTTTTTTTGAGGATTCTTTTTACTTTTGGTAAAATTGCTCTTAATGAGGTAAAGGTTACATCGATAGTACAGATATCAACTAATTCTTCAATAGGTATTAAGTTACGAGCATCTACTCCTAATATTGGAATTATCTTCTCCTTCATCTTTTCACATTGTAGCGAAGGGTGAAGTAAATCGGTTGCGGTATCAATCGCATATACTCTCAAGGCTCCATGTTTTATTAAACAATCTGTAAAACCTCCAATCGAAGCTCCAATATCAGCACAAATTTTCCCTTTAACAGAAATTGAAAAATCTTTTAATGCTGCTTCTAATTTCAATCCTCCACGTCCAACATAAGGATAACTTTTTGTCACCTGAATTTCAAGATTATTATCTATTCTTTTACTAGGCTTTATGATTTGCTTTTTATTGACTAGGACATAACCATTTTTTATTAACCATTGTGCTTTAGTCCTACTATCAACCAATCTTCTTTCTACTAATAGAATATCAATTCTTTCTTTCATTATTTTTCTTTTAATAATTCTTTTCTTTTTAATCTTATCTCAATTTAAATTGTGAAGCTTCAGATTAATCACTTTAGCAATACTTTCATTGAAACTTTCTTCTCAAATTTTTTACAAAAAAATTAATATTATACCATATAAGAAAACTACCCCTACTATAAAAAACCAGCAATTATTTCTATTTATTAAATTATAAAATTGAAGAAAGTATATATCGTATTTATGCTGTAATTTTTAGTTTAGATCAACTTATTTCTTTTTTTAGCCTCCACCCGTCTTGCTAACACCCCCGCTACTCTGCCAATATGTACCTTTAAAGAAGCTTTTACCCCATATTTTTTATAAACAACTCTAATTAATAGAGTTAATAATATAAATGTCCCTACTACGGCGATCCAGATGTTAAACGCATTTAATCGACCTAAAAATATGAAATATAATAAATAATGTGAAAAAAAGACGGTTAAGGAATAATAAGAGTAGAAATAAAAAAACCTATAGCTTTTCCGTAATTTAATAACTTCGAACTCTTGAAAGATTAAGGATACTGACATTAAAGTTAAGAATACACCCAGTGTATAAACAGTTGATGAAAACGTGGCATGTAATAAAAAATCAGGAAAACGAAATAAGACTCCAATGAATATTAGAATTGGGCCCATTATTAATGACGGAAAAAGAAATTTATTTTTCAACTCAAATCTTCTCTCTTCTTGACTATCTTTGAGAAATATATCGAAAATTACATCTCCTATAACCGTTCCTATTAAAAAAAAGCTGAAATAATATATAAAAGGGTGTACATCTATCGAATTGTAAAAAATATAATATAATATTCCAAAAATGTTTAACTGTCCTTGATGAGGAGAAAGAATTGCAAGAAGATAATAATGTATTATCCAAAGAATCACTGCTAATACTATTCTAAACGATTTTGAAGTTTTTAAAAGTGGAAACGCCAATAGTAATGAAATGGCAATTGTTAGTGGTATAAACCATTTCCAAATATCTAAAGGATTTAATGTACCGATTGCTATAATACTATTAAAAATTAGAGCTATAATTAGTATAATTAAAGCTCGAAATAGGTATTCATTTTTTACTTGTTCTATACTGTATTCATCTGAGATTTTAGCTTTAGCAAGTCTGTTCCTGAATAAAATTACTGCACTTACTCCTGAAATAAATAATAATCCTGAAGCTGCTATTTCACCAACAATTCCTACAACTAAGTAAAATACTTTTTCGTAGTCTTCGGGTCTTATCCACCATTGAACGATGTGGAAACACATGAAAAAAATGG
>CAZBNW010000055.1:0-16193 GCA_964493385.1 uncultured archaeon
TTATGCATTCTGCATTAGACCTAGATTTTAAAGATCCTTATGATCCACAGAGATGGAGGATAACTCCCAAGATTTTTAAAATATAATTATTTTTTAAAATGTTAATTTGAAAAGAAGTATATATCTAATTTTGATACTAAACTAATCTAGGTTTACTTCTTTCGCTGTTTTGTATAAATAATTAAAGTAATAATTGCTGGCAGGTCCAAAAGCTAAATAATCAGCATTTACTCCAAAATAACTCAATTCTCGAGGGAAGAAACTCTCAGAAAGCATAATAAAAGCATCTTCACCTTCGTCTATAATCACAGAACTCCCAAAAATTTGGTCCCTCCATCTAATCTCACAAAGTGAGTTATATTTTTTAATAAGTGCTCTGAATTTTTTATCATTTAATGCTTCAGCTTCTACTAGAAGCCTAAGATCTGTTACGCCCCGTGCTCTTGCTTTCTTTATATCATCATAGAACACATCCAAAAATTCATATTTAATAAAAACCAAATAAATTGAATTTTTAGCTAAATTAATCAATGATAAAGCCCTATTAATACATACATCCCTACCACGATGAATATATAAGGCAATTTTAATAGGAGTATCGTGAGATTGATAAATTGGTGTTAATGTATGAATAATTTTATTTGAATGATCATTAAAACTATCACTATATTGCTTCTTTGCGATAATCAATGCTTCATCTGGGCTCTTAGCAAAATATCTTGAAGGTCGAGACTCCTCTTCTTTAATTATCCACATTTTCTCTTTTTCAAGTTGAGTTAAAATATTGTAGATTCTCGAATATGGAACTCCCGAAGCCTCAGAAAGTTCTCTTGCGTCCATTGGCCCTTTACTTATCAAAGTGAGATATATCGAAATCTCATAGTCAGTGAGTCCAATCGATCTTAATGATTCTTTTACGTTTTCTTGAATTTCTTTGGACATGATTTCATTGCTTTTTATATTTTCGAAAGGTTGGAACCCAATCTCTTGTTTTATAATATTATATAAGATGTATTAATCTTAATATAATAATAAGGTTATTCTTTTCTTAAATTTATGTGAAATAAATCGTTTAATTTTCATTCAGTTGCTATTCTTATTAATGATATTAGTATTTTAATGGAAAAAAAAAGACTGCATAAAAATCATAAAGATAGGATCTTATTTTATTTCTGAAGGTCCTTCAAAATGAATAATTAATATAGATGACAAAACAGAAATACCTCCTAGTATGATATATAACAATCTCCAAAACTGAATACCAATAGAATTAAAAAGAAAGTAAAAGCAAAGGATCCATCCTATTATGGTTAAAAGAGCGAATATTAAATAATTATTCTTACTTTGATCTGAAGGTAGAGCTCTAATTAGGAAATTTGCAAAAATGGGCGTTATAAATCCAATTCCCGCGCTGGACATTATAAAAATTATAAAATATGTTTGCCAATTCCAGGTAAAACCTGTATAAATATAAGTAAAGCCAGTGAATATTACACCGATAATTAAAAGTTGTTTATTAACTTTAGCAGTAATACGGATTGTTATAAGTAGAAACACAACAAATGCGATAAAGGCTAGAACGAGTAATTCTGTTAATCTGATTTGAGTGATTATCCAAGAACCATTAGAATCAATTATACTAGGTGCAAGAAATGATGCAAAATTGAGAATTGCGCCTGAAAAAACGCTAGATAAAATGAAGATAGGTATTATAAACCTAAAAATTATTTGTTTATCCATAATAATCATTTTAATTTAAAATCTATATAAAAGTTTTTTTTTAAATAGACAATAAAATTACAAATCTAAATTTCAACTTTTAAAATCTTAAATTTAAATAAATTATTTTTTTTTATAAAGGAAGTTTGTATTTTGAAGGATTTAATGAAACAAAAATTTTCTTTCCTAAGATAAATATAAAAAAAAAATTCTTTTCTACAACAATCAAAATTCTTAAAATACATTATAGAATAGTAAGACTCAAGTGTTTTCTTAGTGAAAATATTTATATAAAACAATTCAAAATAAATATTATGTTAAATAAAACAAAATTTAATATTTCAGTAATTGTTTTAGCTATTGGTATTGGTCTAGTACCAACTGGGTTTTTTTTAAATGGATATTTTCGAGATCAAGTCCGTTCCCATATTCCTGAAACTCTTTTAAATATTCAGGAGGCTATTATACCTGAAATTGAATCACAATTTCTTGGGTTAGGAATATCCGAAGTTTTACTCGGTATTCAAGAACAGCAAACTGAATATCTAGAAGACGAAGTAGTCAAAATATTAACTATTCCAAGTACCCTTTTATACTTAAAAAATCTATCAATGCCATTATTTTTAGAAAGAGTAAACGGTTCGATGACAAGTACTATTATTAGTGAAAGTCTGGATGATGTATCTAACGATATAAATGATAAGATTTATGGTTCTATATCAGCTCAGCTAATAAACGCAACAATAAAGCAAGTCATGATCAGTAATTCAACAACAGAAGTTTTTGCTAGAGAGGTTTTCTTCAATAATTATACTTTCCAAGATAATTATTCAACTTCAATTTTGGGTGTCTCAGAATATGCAACAAGTGGTACGAATAAATTAAATTATACTGCTACTGCTCAACAAATACTATTAGATGGTGATCTTAATAATCCAGGTTTAACTCAAGATCTTGAAAATGGTACTGGTGTTCTGGGTTTCATGGAATTTTACAATAATGCAACTTTAGACCCTTTAACTTACAATCAAACGATGCAAACAACTTATAATTCTACATGGGATCAACTTACAGCATTAGCTGGATATATTACAAATTATTTATGGAATTCTATAGTTCCTAATGTATTTTTTGCAAATTATAGTATGACACCATCAGAATATGCAACACTTCAAGCGAGGGAGCTTTTCTTTAATGATGAAGATTGGTCAATTACTACAAAAAATACTACTTCTATTAATGGAATTTCGGAATATGGAACAGGAGGATTTAATAACCTCAGCTATTCGACTACCGCTCAACAAAGAATATTGTATGGTTATCTAACAGCTCCCGGTATACTAGAAGACCTACATTTAGGCACAGGTGTTTTTGATTTTCTTGATCTTTATGCAGAAACGTCTGGAGATAGTACAATGCAATCTCAGTATAATGCCACATTTTTCCAATTAACAAATGTAACTTCTTACCTAACTAAATATATGTTTGAAGTAATTATACCTGAAAAATTGGGATTAGATGGATTAACTTTAGAGAGTGCAGCATTGAGGGATTTCTATAGCCAGTGGGCAAATGCTTCGATTTTCACCGGTGGAATTTTACTCAGGGATTTAAGCACTGAGCTCGGATACCAGCTTAGAATGACAACTGCAGCTAAATTAATTCGAAATAATATTAATAAAATAGTAAATGTAAATGATACAACTCAAGAATTTGCTATAAATAGGTTTTTTAATGATTTCAATTTAACAGGAAATTTCACAGTAAACATAGAAGGTGTATCTGAATATAATTCTAGTAGTACATATAGTCTCAACTATACGACTAGCACTCAAGAAAGAATATTGTATGGATATAATGATGCACCAGGAATTTTAATAGCAATTGATACGGGTATAGGTTTACACGACTGGTTGGATTTCTATCAATTGGCTCTTCAAGATCTCGGAGCTAACAGAACCTTAATGGAGACTATATATAATGCAACTTGGGATGATCATCTTTTACCAATGGGACAATATCTCCAAAATTATATTTTTGGTCAAAGAGTTGGACAATCTGGACAAAAAGGTTTAGAAATAGGAGTTCCAACTCCATCAGAGGTTTCGATGAGTGTGGCCACAATTCTTTGGGACGAAGCAAATTCATTTGGGTTTGTCAACGATACGGGAATTCAAAAATGGTCGAGTGCTGCGAAAGGAAATTTAACTATCCAAAATGAATTGAATATAACTTATGGTTTAAGTGACACACAATTCCAAGTAATGTATACCTGGTTATTTTCAACTATAAAAGATATTCTTGTGCCGATTGTTTTTATTCTCCTGACACCTACAGGCCTAAGAATAACAACTACAGATTATGCAGAAATTCTATTTCTAGAACAATGGGCAAATGCTACTGTTATCCCTGCTGGGCTCGATCTTGGGGGCGGAGTTAAAGGTTTTGAAGTAGGTATTCCAGAAAAATCTAATATTTCATTATCTACAGCAATAGGTTTCTTCGATAGAACAAATTCATCATCATTCATTCATAAAAATGGACTTCTAAAATGGATTGATGCCGAAGGTGGAGATAATACTACTGGCACCGAATTAATCACGACTTTTGATTTAGAAATGGATCAATTTGACTTGATCTTAAACTGGTTGTTCACAACATTTAAAGAAAATGTTATTCCGAATATCACTTTTAATATAACAGGATATACATTAACTGAACTTGCGGGATTTGAATTCTATCGTCAATGGGCTAATGGTTCACTTTTCACTAGTGGACTTGACCCAGGACCAGCCTTAGGACTCCAGTCTCTCATTGGTTGGGAACTAGGTATTCCAACTCCAAGCGGAATAGATCTTGATACAGGTATGACATTGTGGTCTGAAGAAAATCGTAATTCATTAGTATCACTTAGTGGAATTGCTCGTTGGTTTAATGCAATGGAAGATCCCTATTTATATAATTATCTGAAGAATTATTTCAAGTTTATTGATGATCAAATGCAAGGAATGTTCGAGTGGTTACAAATGATTAGAGATGATTTCTCCCTAATTTACTCGCAATTACAAATGGATTTACCAATAGATGCATATGAGTTAGGAGGTTTATTATTCCTTGGATTTGCCGTGTGTGGATTTGTTCTTGCTGCTAGCGGTGTGTTGTTTGCAATTATAACAAAATTATCTAAGCGTCGAAAGTAGGAATTTAATACTTTTCTTATTTTTTCCTTCATTTTTTTTCTTAATTCTTCAAGAAAAACCTAAAATATTCAAAATTTACAATGAAAATAATATGTTATTCTAAGAGTTAATTCATGAATATTTGATTATTTATTGCATTACTTTATGATATATAATCATAAATTTAACATAAATAAGTTTTATAATAAATTTTAGTAAATTGTTTAAAAGATATTAATAGATTGATAAATTTATAAAGAGCTTTTTAGACATAAGTGTTTAACATTATATACAAAATATTGTAAAAAAAGAATAAAATTGAAGTTTTGATTAAAAAAAATTTGATAAATGATCATGTTTAATAATTAAGAAAAATTATTTCTAATAAAGAATACAAAATTCAATTTGTGATTTCATGGACATTGTTGATCTTAAGATATTAGAACTACTTAAAGAAAATAGCCGGATGTCATTTAATGATATTTCTCAAAATGTAGGGAAAACTGAAGCCACTGTAAGAAGAAGAGTCAAAAAATTGACTGATGAGGGAATTATTAAAAAATTTACCATTGAATATAGTATTGATAATAAACCACGTACTAGAGCTACTGTAAAGGTTGAACCAGATTTCAAAGAGATTAAAAGAATTTTAAAGGAGTTATTAGAAATAGAAGAAATCACGGATGTTTGGAGACTTTCAGGGGATTGCGGACTTTTTATGAAAGTAGAAATTCCCTCAATTGAACAATTTAACCCTCTTATTGAAGAAAAGATTTCTCAAATTAAGGGAGTTAAAATAGTAGAAACTTGTTTTATAACTGATGTAATTAAATAGCATTTTTTTCTATTTAAAAAAATTATATAAAAAATTATTTTTCTAAAAGTTTATTGATAATATTAATCCTTTTTTTAGTTTTCTTTAAATCACTTTGAAGTTTTTTGGAGCGCTTTACATATTCCTGATCATTCAAGTTTCCTGATGAGTGTTTTTTATCAATAAATTCCAGTAAATCTTGAACAGAAGTAAGTTTTGTTTCGAGACCTTTTTTTTCATTTTTTAATTCTTTTTTTGTTTTAGCTTTTGTTTTAAGTTTGGGTGCCGGTTTTAAAAATTGTTCTGCATCAATTTCATCTTTTTTCAAACTTTCTGGTTTAGTTGGTAAAGCTGTTAATGTGGGTTCTTCTTGAACACTTATTTCTTCAGTAACTTGAGGCCCCCCAGTATCAACCTGTTCATTTGGCTTAATGGTGTGAGAAGAATCGGGGGCTTGAATGGTCTCAGCGTTTCCTAGTTTAAAAACTTCATCATCGGAATCTATGGCCTTTTGAACCAATTTGTCAATCGTGGATTTTATTGTTTTAATTTGATTTTGAAAGATTTTTAATAATTCTATTAATTCACTTTTTTTAGAAATCTTCATTGAAAAATCTATGTCTATTGATCTTTTTTCAGTTGGAATAGATGGCGTAGAAACAATATGTTCTTCAGAGATTTTAGGTGGACTAATAGATTTTTGGTCAATAGGTGTAGGTAGATCAAGGTTAGCTCTCAATTCCATACGATAATCAGAAATTAACCATTGAAAAAGATTCAATACTAATTGTGGATGGTTTTTACATTGAAAACCTCCTCCAATTTTATCTCTAAACATTTCATAACTTCCAATGCAACAAACTCTTCCATTTTCTATTTCTGAGACACAGATAAGAGGACAAGAAAATGGTTCGGATGTTTCATTTGAATCTGCTATAGAAAATGCACCAGTTCCGATAATTGAAAGAGAACATCCTGATCTATAACATAAGGAACTTATTTCAGCCGTAACAGGATGGGGTATATTAAAAGCAGAAATTAACGGAATATTTTCTAATCCTAAGTTAGTTATTTCATCTAAAACTTGATCATTTTCAAAAGCAATTCCAAATTGTTCTGATATTTCAGATAAATTACTTCCACGGCCCTTATCTCCACCTGCATGAGACAATAATAATAATCCTCCGCCTGAATTCTTAACCCAGTTTACAATTGCTGAAATTTCAAGTGAAGAGATTCTGGCAAAGTCAGGGCATACAAAAACGAGAATGTCATATGGCATTAATGATTCTTCTGTAATTGGTACTTCTAAAAAATTGTAGCAAGTAAAATCATTTGAATTTAAATAATCTCGGAGTTCGGTAAAATTTTCATCAATTTTTCCTCTTGGTTTATGAGATATATCAAAAGCGATATGATATGGCATTATTAATCATTTAAAATATGTTTTTTTTTAACTTAATCAATTTCTTGTAATTATTATGTAGTATTTTAATATTTCTATAATTAATATTTAACTGTATTACATGGAAGTTATAAATCTCACTCTTCAAGTTATATAATAAAATAACGGGAATATTTTTTTAATAAACACTTTTATCCCCAATAATTAAGTTATTTTTGCATATATTCTCAACTTTTACATTACTACCAATAATCGAGTTATGCGATATTATATTTTTTAGGTGAGCTCTCTTTTCAATAACACAGTTTTCTAAAATACAATTTTCAATATATGAATTATTGCCTATTGAAATATATGGACCAATAATAGAATTTAATATTTTTGTATTTTCTCCTATATAAACAGGATTCTTTAAGAAAGATTTTTGCACTTTTATGTTTAAATTCTGAAAATCTTCTGATCTGACAGAATTTTGTTCTAAAAGAAATCGATTTCCCATTAAAAGCTCTGAAGGTCGTCCAAAGTCCATAATTCCTTGTTTTAATTCAACAGCTGCTATTTTATAACCTTGATCCACTAAATCCTGTAAACTTTGTGTCATATAAATTTCCTTTGAGGTATCTGTTCTTTGATCCAGATATTTCTTAAGGTTTCTAAATAATGCACAAGTAGCTGTATTTGAAAATGCGTATGGGCCAGCAATAGCTAGATCTGATACAAATTTCTTTGGTTTTTCAACTAATTTTTGAATCAAATTATCATCATCAACAGTAACAATTCCATAAGAACTTGCATCCTCTTTTGGTACTTTCATAACGGTTATTATTCCGTCTACATCGGATTCCCAATATTTATACATTAAATATGAATATTCATCAAAAGGAATCATGTCACTTAAGAAAATAAGAGATCCTTCTTTTTTATCATCTTTTAGATTTTTCGATTTCGATTCTTTAAATCTCGAATGTGCTAAATAGACTGCTTCTCCTAAACCCCAATAATATGGGATACCTTCTTCGTATCCTCGGGGGATTTGCTCAATAAATGTTAATTTAAAATTTTCACTATAATGTTTTCGTATGTATTCCATTATTTTCCTTTTCTTATAACCGACTATTAGAATTAATTCTGTATCTGAATCAAAAGTATTAGTGAATTTAAGTAGAATATGATCTAAAACAGTTTTTCCTGCAACTGTTAAGAATGCTTTTGGCTTGCTTAATGTAAAAGGTCGCAGTCTACTCCCCGTTCCAGCTATAGGACCAATTATTTTCATATTCACTAAAAAAATTAAAAAGTTTTATAATTGAATATTATGGAATAATATTAATAAAATCTAGACTTGTCTGAATCAAAAATCCTCTGTAAATAACCAAATATTAAGTCAAGCCCATTTTCTTCTTTAATAGTACAAGGAATTAATTCTGCAGTTGAGCCCATTTGAACAAATACTTCGGATAAATTCATTGATAATTCTCTAATCAATCCGCTTTCCCTCTCGCTGGTAGATTCTTCTAATGCTTTAAAGTCTTGGCTCCAATTTACAATCATATCGATCTGATCCTCATCTAATAAATCTACTTTTGATAGAACATTAATTTGAGGGATCTTTCTAAAACGAAATTGCACTGACGCTGCCAAAAGCAATGTGGAGATAAAACCATTTGGCCTTAGTACAAAATTTGAATCGAAAAGAAAACTTACTGCTCTTTGAATTGATCCAAATCCCAAAGCACTAGCGATAAGAGGTCCAGTTTCACGGAAAGCAAATAGTTCCAACTGTCCAGCAGTATCTACTAAAATCCAATCTGCATTAAATTCATCTATCTCGTCTTTTAAATCATCTAAATAGTTTACCATCAAATCAGAAGCTAAAATCATAGCTCCATTAGGTCCCAATCCATATTCTTCCATAACTTCTTCGAGAACAATAAAATCTCGAATATCTATATCAGGAGCATATGCTAGGATCCTTACCCCTGGATCTAGGTTTAAAGCAATAGCAGTTATTTCAGGATCTCGATTTAAGATATAATCTTTTAATTCACCTGTAAGCGTTGATTTTCCACTTCCTGCTGTTCCTATAAAATAATTTAATAAAATTTTTTTTAACCTCAATTGAATTAACAAGCCTTAATAATAATTTAATACTGGAAAAAAATATAAGATTTATTACTAATTCTTTGGGTCATAATTCTTCAAAAACAGTTTAAATATGGTTTAATTGTAAGAGAAGGATAAGTTAAAAGTTTTATTTTGGTGTTTTTAAATCCTTTAATGAAATTTGGTTCTTTTGTTTGTTCGCTAATCGCTTTATTTGATTATTTATAGATTCTTGTTCTTTCTCCTTTAATTCTTCGTCTGAAAGTGTTATAACTTTAAGTTCTTCTTCACTCATCGGCCTTAAAATATTTTTTATACTAAAACTATTATTTTTTTCAATACTATTTTGAAAAATAGACTTCATTTCTTTAATTACTAAAATTTTTGCTGAAGGTGCTCCATTTGGAATTAAGTTAGGTTTTAAAGGAAGTCCTTTTATTCTTTCAATACCTGGTTCTTGACTCCTTTTAACTACAGAAATAGAAGGAAGATATTGTGCATTGCTAAAGCTCATATTTTTTAAAATAACTGCTAAATTTTTTAATTGCTCTTCAATATTTTGTAAAGTTTTATTACTCTCACTAACAATTGAAATTAGTGAAAGATCTTCAGGAATATTTTCTACTCTTTTCTTTTCATATATAACGGTTCTTTTTTGTTCACTCTTATTGAAGTCTGTCTTAGTCTCTTCATAGATTTTTTCTTGTGTAAAAGTGCTTTTCAGATTTTTCTTTATGTTTAAGTCTTCAAATTCAAATCCGACATAACAATCCTCATTAAATTCAATTTCGGATATTTTAAAGGTTTCTCTAAATGAATATTCAATACGCTGGCCTGAATGTAAAAAAATATATAACCGTAAAATCTTAATTTGAAGATCTTCAAGATTATTGATTAAATCTAAATCAATAGTGAAAGCAAATGTTTCATCTGAATGATAAAGTTTTTTTATAGAAATTAGGTAAGGAGGTTCTTTATAGAATACTTCTTGTTTTGAAATTTCAAATTGTAAATTCAAGCTTCTTATTTTATCTGGGATATAAACTTGCTTTTCATTCTCATCTTTTTTAAATTCTAAAAATAATTTATTTTGATCGCCCCAAAAAATTTGGAACAATTCCATTTTCAATTTGAACCTTTACGCTTTTTACTATATTCTTACAATTTGATATGTCTATAACTTAAATTCAACCTTCAATTTATAATTAAGCGACTTAATCAATTTAATAATTTCTTTGAATAATCCGACTAAAAACAAGAAAACCAAAATTAGTTTGATGTTAATTTTATTTTTTTAATCTTGATAAATAATAAATTGGTCTATTCACATTTTTACTGAAATATTCTATTTCTTCTCTTGAGTGGTCTCCAATATAATCATTAACATCCAAGACTAAAACAGCCTCTTGATATTGTAATTTTTTTAAAGCAATCTCTTGTAATTTATCCCATTCTTTAGAAGAAAAATCTTTTTTGTGTAAGAGACCATCAATAGAGCAAATGGATACTAATTTATTATGGTTTATTTGTAAAACCGATTCAATTTTTATAAAATAATCCTTAAATCTTATAGATCCTACTAAATATATTCTATTTTCTTTTATTTTTGAAAAGTCATATTCCTTGAACTCATCCAAGAAATTCTTATTTAATCGTTCTTTTTCCATAATAAATACTAATCTCAATAATTTTTTAATTTTTAGATGAAATTAAACACAGTTTACTTAGCAGAAAATTTAGATTTTTTAAGGAAAATAGATTCAAAGTTTATTGATTTAATTTACATCGATCCTCCCTTTTTTAGCGGTGTAGATTATAAAGAATTTTCTGATATTTGGAATTCAATCGAGGATTATTTAGAGTTTATGTATTTAAGGATAAAGGAAATGCATCGTGTTCTGAAAACTTCAGGAAGTTTTTATTGTCATTGTGATGCAAATGCTGTGTTTGATTTAAAACCACAATGTGATAGAGTTTTTGGAAAAGAATTTTTTAGAAGAGAAATTATCTGGAATGTAGGGAGTGTCTCAGGTTTTAAGAGTCAAGTAAAAGGATGGGTGCGCCAACATGATACAATATTGTACTATACAAAATCAGATAATTATACGTTTAATAAACAATTCATTCCATATAAAGAGGAATACATACGAAAAATGTTCAGATATAAAGATGAAGATGGGCGTCTTTATAGAAAAAGGCGAGGAGGAAAACAATACTTAGATGAAAAGCCGGGAAATGCATTAGGGGATGTATGGAATGATATCTACTCTTTCCAGACAACCACAAGATCTAAAGAATACTTAGGTTATCCCACTCAAAAACCTCAAAAATTATTAGAACGAATTATTTTAGCCTCCTCGAATAAGGGTGATCTTGTAGCTGATTTTTTTTGTGGTACTGGTACAACTCTGGCTGTTGCACACAAACTGAATAGAAGATGGATTGGCATTGATAATAATCCAAAGGCTATAGAATTAAGCAAAAAGCGATTAAATATTATATGAAATAAAGTGAAAAGTTATTAGAAAAATAACTACTCTTTTTTTATTGATATTCTTTCAATTCCGATCCATTCTTTTGCATCATCAAAATTAGCTACAAGTTTTCTTTTTGGAGAATCCGCTCTTTCTAATAAAATTTGAGCTTCTTTATTTAATACTGGATTATCTGCAACAATATAGGCCGATCTCACTAATCTATCATTATTTTTTTTAAGGAATTCTAAAATAATATCGAATGATTTAAGATTTAATAAAATAAAATCTAATCCATCAATTATAAAAGAGAAATCTTTTAATTCTTTTGTCCTTTCATTAAATTCATTAATAAATCTTTCTGCAACAGAAGGAGGAAAAGTACCCAATACCTTTAAATAAAAATGAGTTTCTCCTATTTTTTCAAATTTATACATAATCTAAAAATTGAATTTTAATTCCATTATTATTTATATTTATTAAATTACTTTATTTGTCTTATTGTGCAATATCAATAACTCTGATAGGTCTAAATTTTATAGAGTGGAGAAAATTATTTTAAACTCACCTTATGATGAAAAAATCATAAATTATTAGTGAGTAATTATATTATGTAAAAATCATTTTTTTTTTTAAATTAAAAAATATATTTAGAGTTGGTATTATGGGAATAGAGAAAATAAACGAAGAACAATTGGAAAAAAAAAGACTTGAAAAGGAAAAATTGGAAAAGGAAAGGCTTGAAAAAGAAAGAATTGAAAAACAGAAAATGGAGAATAAATTATTTCCCAGCAACTCGCTTTTTATGATACCCAGTTGGGGTGATTTGTTAGGTTATCCTACATTAGGAATGTATGCTCATCATCAGGTATCAAGAATAGTTTCAGATACAGTTATCTTTTTAACTGGTTATGATTATTCCATTGAGATTGAAAGAGGAACACTTCATTACCTTTTTGGTTTAGGTTATTATTTTCTAAAATTTGAATTAGAATCTGGTAAATACATTACTGACAATAGAATATTAACAGGATTAATACTATCTGACTTCGTTTATGACCACATGGCTACTTCAGGAAATATAACTTTAGAAGAAGATCGAGATGTTATCATAGCAGAAAAAGTGATTAAAGTTCCGGTTGATTTGTCTTATAAGTCAGAGAACCATAGAACTTTCATAAAGGGTGCATTAATGAGAAATATATTCATACCTTACAAGGATATATTTTTGGAGATGATGGAAACAATCCGTAAAGATGATTCCTATCAAATTGCTAAAGATGGTCATATGCTTTTGAGTACTCATTGGGATTTTTACAATCGAATTTTAGTTTCTGATAAAATGAGAGGAAAATCCGATACTTCCTATTTAAATTCAGTAGCAGGATTAAATGGGATTGTTTTTGCGGTAGATCAACACTTACAAGAAACACTATCTCCTGTAAATCTCACTATTATTGAAAGTAATATCAATTCTTTGAAAAGCATTTATTCTAATCTTGAGTTTGATCCAATGTATCTATTCTCAATATTAGAAAAAGCATCATCAATGTTATCCTCTGGTGTACCACAGATTGCTTCGAAACAAAGAGATTTAATTACTACGAAGTCATCCAAAGAATCAATTTTTGCTTCCGCAGAAGATCGCTTGTATGCATTTGTCAGTTGGCCAATACAATTTAAGAGAAAAGCAAAAAAGGAACCGCCAGTTACTCCTAAAATGGTAGAACAACCTGTATATCTTCAACAAAATGATATTCGAAGTTCCCAAATTAGAACCACAGAAACACCTGACTATAAACAGGAAAAATTTGAGCTAAAAACATTGAAATCAGAAAAAGTTGAATTTAAGCCATTACCCAATCCGCCTGTAGCCGATATTAAACAAATTTTATTGTATTTAAAAAAGGTTATTGAAGAAAATTACGAAATGCGTTCTATTGGACAAGCTTTTGAAATCGCTAGGGAGAGTATGAGGCAGATTGGCGTTAGTTCAACCACCACGCAACAGTCAAAAATATGGGAAATGAGCAAATATGCTAATATTTACTTGAAAAAAGAACCAAATTTTGGATTGTCACTAAAAGAAAAACAGGAATTAATTCAAAAAATAGACTCATGGTTTTTTGAAATTGAAGAAGAAGAGAGAAAGGAAAGAGAAAGAGAAGAAAGAATGCGCTTGGAGAAAGAAAGAAAAGAAAGAGAAGAAAAGGTGAGAAAGGATAGGGAAAGGCAAGAAAGAGAAAGGCAAAAAAGAGAGCGTTTAAAAAGAGAACAAAAAGAAAGAGAAAGGTTAAAGCAAGAACAAGCAGAAAAAGCTCGATTAGAAAAAATTGAAAGAGAAAAACAAGAGGAGATCAGATTAGAAAAAGAACGGGTCGAAAGAGAGAGAGAAGAAATAGAAGCCATTGAAAAAGAAAAACTGGAACTTGAAAGGTTGAAACAAGAAAGAAAACTAAGAGAAAAAGAAGCGAAACAAGAAGCAAAAAGGCGAAAAAAGCTAGAAAAACAAAAGAAAAAAATTGAAAAAAAGAAGCAAAAAGAACAAGAAAGATTGGATAACCTCTAATTCATTTAGAAAAGAGGGAAAGTTTGATATAGAAGCTTAATTTTAAGCAAGTGAGTCAATAAACTTAGTCAATAAATTTATAATATCTATCTTTATTGCTTATCAAACTATTTCAATTTCAATCTTTTAATTTCTTTATTTATTTCCTTTAATAGATAATCTTGTTCGGGAATCCACTTTGAATATGAATTATTAAAATGATCGTGAAATCGGGCTTTCACGAAAATATTTTATCCTTGAAATTTCAACAAAATTAATAATATAGGTTATAAAGCTAATTATCTCAATTCGGATTAATGTTTTGATATCAATAGTGAATAAATGATTGATAAACGTGAAAAGAGTGGGGACTGAGGGATTTGAACCCCCGACCGACAGGTGTCTACGGAACAGCTTTTGCTTGTAGGATCTGGAGCCTGCTGTGCCACCGGGTTGTGCTTACTAAGCGATGTTGCTTGGAAAACTACACCAAGTCCCCTATATTAAGTTAAATTATTAAAGAATTTATGAAATAAATATCTTTTTCTTGTTATTATATTTAATTTTGATTAATTCATAAATGTAATAAAGATTTAAAAATTTGAAATTTCAATGGTTAAATCTAACTTAAAATTGAATAAACTTAGTCTAACAACTATAACTTTAATTCAAATTGCGATTGCCACTGCAATTTCCTTAATATTTCAATTTTGGATACCATTTTCGTGGCAACCATTAGACAGATTTCTTTACGGTATTAAACATCATGGAGATCCTGGTACAAATTTAGTAATTTTTACTATTAGTCAATGGTATTTCTCAATATCATTGGCATGGTTTATTTACCGTGATAATCCACATGTTAATAACTTCTTAATTTATTCGATTGTGCCCCTCGGAATCATCGTTTTTTATGAATTCTTTTTTTTATTTCTTTTTTATGATTATATCCATGTGGCTCCTTTTATTCTAGATATTTATTTGATTTGGAAGAAAAAGGAAACACTTTCACAAAAATATACTTTATTTATTATTCTAATAAATATATCTTGGTTATTTTCAGTTTATTTTCTAAAATTGGCTTATTATAATGAAGAGTTACTAATTTATATTAGAAATGTTCTTATTTATATAGCTTTATGGATTATATTATCATTTTTTTTTAATTCTAAGAGGAGAGATGGATCATATAATTAGATACTTATTATATTTTTTCTCCACATTCTTCACAAATTTTAATAGTTCCTGCGTTTTTTAATTCTTTACCACAATTAGAACAAAAATTATGTATTTTAGGTAAAGGAGAACCTTTTTTTAATGGTTCATATTTAAAAATGTCTCTTTCTTCAACAGTATGGTCAAGTTCAATATTACAATTATCGCAAAACTTAGTATCAACTCGCATATATTTTCCACATGAAAGACACTTGAACCATAGCTTGAGACCACAATTTTTACAAAATTCGCCGTATTTACTTACAGGAGCATTACAACGAGGGCAAATTTTCTTTTCTAACCAGAAATAATTAGACATCATTTGAAATATAATAATTAAGAATAGTGATATAGGGAATAAGATCCACCAAATTGGATTGATTAATAGAGATAATATAATACATAGGGATGTAATTATAATAAAAATTAAAAGCCATATACCCAAATGGCTTTTTTTCTTTGTACTTCCACTACTAAACTTCACAGAAATACCTTTTTTTATAATTTAGTTTATATAAATTATAATTTTTCTTTAACTTTAAGATATTTGGATGAAATAATTATTCAATAGTTGTTTTGCAATACGGGCAGACATCTGTATTTTTGTCAATTTCTTCTCCACATGCAAAACAGACTATTTTATTAACTCCATATAGGATCTTATCTTCTTTTTTCTTAAGCTTTTTGACTTCTGATTCAAACATTTTTTTATCAGACATGATTTTGACTTACATTA
>CAZBNW010000056.1:0-16176 GCA_964493385.1 uncultured archaeon
CCTTTAATTGATTTATTATTAAAATAGAAATAAATAATAGTATATGGTTAAGTTATTTCAAAGTTTAATAATAAGTTGATAAAAGATTAATACATTAATAAATTCAAGACTTACAAAAATGATAAAGAGATCTTATTCCACAAAAACGATATTTTTTTAAAAAATTGAAAAAACCATGCAAAAATGAATCTCATTGTATAATAAGTGTTTTATAAGTAATTTTTTTAGGCCTTCAGTAAGTTTGACACATTATTATAAAAAATATCCTGTTTTACTTCATTTGAGATTCTTGGTAGTGATATTATTTTTTCAATTTCAATTGGTAAAGTTGAAGTTGTTGGTGAATCAGAGCCAAATAATAATCTCTTATGACCTGATGTTTTAATTAAATTATATATACCTAAAGAAACAGAACAACTTGTTTCAAAATATACATTATCAAACTTTTTCAATAATAACCCCACTCCCACAGCATATTCCATACAATATGCGGCATGTCCAACAATAATTCTTAAATCTGGAAATTTAGTTGCTAACTTTGCAATATCTTGTGGCTCAGTACCATCGTAAAATTTAGTTTTTGGAAGTGAATGAATGAAAAGTATGATACTCTTATCAAAATCTTGCATGAATGTAGCTAATTTTAAAATATCTTTAGGAATTTTAAGAAAATTGAAACTGCCATGAATTTTAACGCCAATAAATCCTTTTTTAAAATGTTCTTCCAAAATTTTATAATTATTTTCCTCTTCTTCAGAACTTAATTTTGGGTTGAACCAGAAAAACTTATAAAGCCTTTTTGGTGCTTTTTTAGCGATATCTATCACATCTTTATGAGATAATTGTCCTTTTGGCATCAAGTTTTTAAAATCATCTAAGAATTTGGCCATTTTACCTCGCTCATCCATACTAGAAGCATTTTCTCTTTGTTTACTGTGATATTTAGTTCTGTTTATTGTTGTAATGATTGCTTTTTCTACATTGTAATGATCCATATAGCTTATTATATCTTCATGTGGATTAAGGAACACTCCATAAGTATGAATATGCGCATCAAAAATTTTATAATCATTTCTAAAGTTCATAATAAATCTATTAAATTATGAAATTTTAAATTATAAGTTCTAATAATTGAGAGATCTTTTTAAAAAAAGAATAAAAAGCTTATAAATTTTTAATTTTTTCCAGAATATTAGCTCGATTTTTTTCCCAGTATCTATCAACTGCCTTTTTCACAGCTTTTTTGGCAACTTTTTTTACAACAGTTCTCTTGATTATTGCTCCGAGAACATTCATAACTTTTTCAACCATAAGGCTTTTAATGATTCCTTCTATGGAATCTCCTTTGGAAGCTTTTTCAAGCCATTTGTCAAATACCTTATCCACATTTTTATAAATGTTCTCTCTTAGTTCTGAAGAGATTTCTTCTTCCATTATTCTTTCACTTTAAAAATTTTATATAACTGATAATTATCAATTCATTTAAAATTATAGAAATAAAAAAATAGTGTTTTGCTACTTATTGATGTTTAATGAATGTCCCATTTTGATATTCATTAAAAGCTGCCCTTAATTCTTCATCTGTGTTCATTACAATTGGACCACGCCATGCTACAGGTTCTTTTAAAGGTTTGCCAGAGACTAATAAGAAACGAAGATCTTCATTTTCTGTGCTAATCTTTATTACATCTCCATCTCGATAAATTACTAGAGTTTCTTTTCCTACGAATTCTTGTTTATTGTCATCAAAATATCCAGCACCATCAATTATATAAGCAAAAACATTATATCCTTCTGGTATCGGATGGATGAATTCCGAATGTGGACTTATCGTAATATCTAAATATTCAGGATCAGTAATGATATCTTGAACAGGACCTTTAACTCCATTTAATTCTCCAGAAATTATCTTAATTTTAACTTTATTATCGTTCAGAGAGATTTCAGGGATTTGTTCACTTTTTATATCTCTATATCTAGGATTCATCATTTTATGTGAAGCAGGAAGATTTGCCCAAAGTTGAAATCCCCAGAGTAATGTATTATTTTTATCCTTTTTAGGCATCTCTTGATGTATAATACCAGACCCTGCTGTCATCCATTGAACATCACCTGCTTCAATGACTCCTCCATTACCTAAACTATCACCATGTTCAACTTTTCCATGTAGCATATATGTAATGGTCTCTATGCCTCGATGAGGATGCCAAGGAAATCCTGCAATGTAATCCCTGGGATCGTCTGAATGAAAATCATCAAGAAGTAAAAAAGGATCTAACGATGGATCTGCATAACCAAAAGCACGTTTTAATCGAACACCAGCACCTTCAAAAGTAGACCTACTTTTTAATGTTAATTTGATTTTTCTAATTTTGTCCATAGTATTTAACACTTTAATCATACAATTATTTCTTTGCCTTATAAAAATTAAATTCATTTCGAATAATGTAAATAAATCATAAATCATAACTACTTAATAACAGCACTTAATTTAGGAAATAAATTAATCTATTCTATGTTAAATCATCGATTAATTATAGATTCAATAAAGCCTAAAAAATTCGTTAAAACAGCTATTCAATTTTTACAAAAACATGCAATGAATAAGAAGGTTTTTTGTGCTCTATCTGGAGGTATTGATAGTTCTACCACATATCTTTTGCTAAAAGAAGCGAAAATCAATACAATTCCTGTGTTTATTGATCATGGCCTCATGAGGATTATAAGAAGGGTGGAAGAACGAGATTATATAAAAAAATTCTTTCCCGATCTGAGAGTAATAGATATTAGGAATGAATTTCTTCCAAAAATATATGGTGAAGGTGATGCTGAAGTAAAGAGGAAACTCTTTAAAGCTGCTTATTCAGAAATAATTAGTAAAATAATCCGAGAAGAAAACTGTGATCTTCTAGCGGATGGAACTATACTTCCGGATATTGAAGAAAGTTTTGGTGTCAAAATCACAGATCTGAAGGAAACTATGAGTCTTGAGGAAGAAAAAGAATTAATGGAGAAACATATTGAAGGATTTGTTAAAAGCCAGCATAATGTTGAAATTGAATATGATGTAGAAGCAACTATTCAACCAGTAGCCAGTCTTACAAAGCATGAAATTCGTAAAATCCTTGAATATTTTAAAATGCCAGAAGAACTTATTTATAGAAAAGCTTTTCCTGGTCCGGCACTCTCAGCGAGAATCATAGGCCCTGTTACTGAAGAAAACCTTACTTTTGAGAAGCAAGTCCATGATTTAATAGAATCATCAGTTGAAGACTTTTATATAGGAAAATATGGAAAAGCAATGATTATTAATGATGATGGAGAACAAGAGCCTTTTCAAGTTTTCGCTGCTATCAGTGAAGATGTTCTTAATAAAAAAGTTACTGGACTGGTTAGTGGTAAACGAATTTATGAGATTCCTTTATGTAAAAAAGGAGATTGGGATTATGATAATCTAGTTAATACTGCTTCTAAATTAAAAGGATACGCAAGGCTTCTATTTGAATTAGGAAGTAATCCTGAAGGGAAACTTGATGTTATTATTAGATCTATTAATAGTAAGGATGCAAGAACTGCAACAGTTACAAATTTACCCATAAACCTGTTGAGAGAGTTAACACAAAAATTACTTGATTTTTCTGAAACTAATAATGTATATTTTGATGTAACACCAAAACCACCTGCAACAATAGAATATGTTTAATATATTAATTTAATTTTAACCTAAGTTCCTCCTTTTTCTTCGGTAGCTAAAGTAAACACTTTAAATAATCTTTTTAAGACATTAGGTTTAACTTCTTGCGAATTAGCATAATTTATTCCAATTATATCAAATCGTTTAAGGAATTTATTTAATCTTTCTTGAAATGAGTGAAAATTTCTTTTATCTTTGGGTGTCCATCCAATCTCTGCAAATGCCATAAGACGTGGAAACGTCTGCCATTCTAAACGCTTAATATTTGGGATATATTCTCCCCACATAAGTGCTTCTAGCCCTAATATATGTTTATGATATTTCTTTTCTAATTTTTTTGGAATCGGTTCAAATTTGTATGCTAATTTTAAGGGCGTAAAAGAATATGAATGATCAAGATAAGTATACTTGAAATTTGACATTATAACATCTCCTCCTTTCCTTATATGATCAAGGATTTTTTTCTTTCCGCGAAGCCAATATTGACAAATTAATTTACCAAATAATTGTTTTTCTAAAACATCATTCCAGCATATTGCTTTTTGTCCATTCTCATTTAAAAATGCTAATAATCTATTAGTAAAATAGATTTGGAGATATTTTTCATCTTTTAATCCTTCCTTTTCTAATTGTGATTGGCAATCCGGACACTCTTTCCATCTTTCTTTAAGTACCTCATCCCCTCCAATATGTATTATATTAGAAGGAAATAGAGACATTATCTCTTTTAAGACGTTATGAATAAATTCAAAAACTTTCTCTTTTCCCACACACATAACATCTTTATGGAAACCCCAATGTGTAGACACCCTAAATGGATAGCCTCTACAACTTAAATTTGGATATGAGGCTAATGCAGCTCTGGTATGTCCGGGCATATCTATTTCAGGTATTACTGTTATAAATCGTTCCATTGCATATTCAACGATCTCTTGAATGTCATCTTGCGAATAATATCCTGAATGGGGTATCCCATTGCATTTCTTGCTTAAACGGCCACCTACTTGTGTTTCTTCCCTTTTTGAACCAATTTCGGTAAGTCGAGGATATTTTTTTATTTCGATCCTCCACCCCTGATCCTCCGTTAAATGCCAATGAAATATATTCATTTTTAATAATGCCATTAAATCTAATATTCGCTTTACTACTTTTTTTCCATGAAAATGCCTTCCTTCATCGAGCATATATCCACGCCAAGGAAATCTAGGAAAATCTTCCAATTTCAAGCAAGGAATCATCCATTCTACATTTTCTACAATTTTATTACTTACCAATTCAGTGGGAAGAAGCTGCCTGAGTGTTTGGATTCCATAAAAAATACCTTTTTGATTAGATGCAGAAATATTTATATCATTAGGACTTACTTCAAAAATATAACCTTCAGGTCTTAATTCACTATTATCACCAATCAGTTTGAGGTTTATAGAATTACTATTATCGGTTTTTTCTTTAACTTCCTTAATGATTAAACTAAATCCAGTAGCAGGAAAAAGTAAATTCTTTAAATACTCGCTTAATTTCAATAACTTCTGATTTGTAAATATTATTGTATTTTCTGTTAGTCTAAACTTCCCTGATGTAATGTTTACTGATACAGGTTCAGGGATTATTGCAATATTTCGAATATCACTCACTCTTTCAGCAATAATTAAATCCTTTAAAAATAAAAAACAAAAATAATTATTAAAATTAATTAGAAAGAGAAAAATATTATAAATTGGACATTTTTATGAATAAATTAAAGTTAAAAACTAAGAATGAATGGTTCATTGATGATGAAGGACGCACTGTATTACTGAGGGGCGTGAATTTAGGTGGAAGCACAAAAATCCCTTTTTCTCCTAATGGAGCAACGCATATTAAAACTGATTTTAGTGATCATAAAGATATTTCTTTTGTTGGTCGCCCATTTCCTCTAAAAGAAACAGATGAACATTTTTCACGATTGAAGCATTGGGGTTTCAATTGTTTAAGATTTCTTGTAACTTGGGAGGCCATTGAACACAAAGGACCAAAAGAATATGATAAGGAATATCTGGATTACTTAGAGGAGATACTAAAAATTTCTGCGGAATATAAATTCTACACATTTATCGATCCTCATCAAGACGTTTGGAGTCGGATGACCGGAGGAGATGGAGCACCAGGGTGGACTTTTGAAAAAGTGGGTTTAGATTTCACAAAATTCGATGTTACTGATGCTGCTTTAGTAATGCAATATAGATATGACTCTAATAATCCAGATGCATATCCTCATCTGCATTGGTCGAGTAATGCCGTTAGATTTGCTAATGGAACAATGTGGACTTTATTTTTCGGAGGAAAAGAATTTGCACCATCGTGTAAAATTGATGGAATGAACGCTCAAGATTATTTCCAACTACATTATATTAATGCGATTAAACAGGTTGCTATACGAGTTAAAGATAATCCTTACGTCATTGGATTTGATACTATGAATGAACCTGAACAAGGTTGGATTGAAAAAAAAGTTGATGGGATTGGTGTTGAAAAACTTACTGAAGATTTGGGCTATAATTTCACACCTATAGACGCAATATTAACAGGATCGGGGTATTCTCGAGTGGTGGGGTATAAAGAAATAAAAAGACTTGGAGTTAAGGAAACAAAAAGAGACGAATTAAATAAAAGAAAAGTTTCTTGTTGGTTCGAAAGTGCTGAAGATATATGGAAAAAAGAAGGTGTCTGGGGATTCGATGAAGATGGTAATCCTATTATTCAAAATAACGATTACTTTGTAGTTAAGCAAGGTAGAAAAGTTGACTTCTATCAGGATTACTTATCACCTTTTATTTATAAGTATACTAAAAACATTAGAGAAATAATTCCTGATACTATTATCTTTTTCGAATCACATCCTATTAGAATAATGAGAGGAGAAAAATTAACCTTTAATGTACCAAAAAAAGTGGTACACGCTGGACATTGGTATGATGGAGTTTCTTTAGGTACTAAGCGGTCTATGATAAAGGCTAATTATGATATAATAACGAATAAAGTAGTTCTAGGAAAAAAGAATGTTCAAGAAATGTTTATACAGCAACTAAGTAATATAAAAAGTATTGCACAAGCTATTCATGGAGGAATTCCAACTTTAATAGGGGAATTTGGATTATTATATGATCTTAATAAAAAAGAAGCTTATCAAAAATTTAGAAAAGAACCTGAAACAGCATGGGAGAAACACATAAAATTACTAGCCATGTATTATAATGCATTAGATACTAATTTACTTCATTCTACTCAATGGAATTATACAGCTGATAACAATAATGAATGGGGAGATCTTTGGAATATGGAAGATCTATCTATTTTTAGTAGGGATCAACAGTTAGATCCTAATGATATTAATAGTGGTGGAAGGGCAATTGAGGGTTTCTGTCGCCCCCATTTTATCCATTGTGCTGGTACTCCATTAAAAATGGAGTTTAATTATAAAGATAAAATATTCTATTTTGAGTTTGAATCTGATACTTCAATAAAAGCCCCTACAATAATTTATGTACCTAATATTCAATACCCAAATGGGTATGAAGTAATGATTTCAGAAGGAGAAATCGATAAAAAAAAAGATGAACAACTAGTTTTCATAAAAACTAAAAGAGATGGCGTTCATGCTGTTAATATTATTAAAATCCCCTAAAAATCTTTTTTCAAATTATTTTCTATATAAATTTAAATAAAAAGTTTAAATAATTCAAGATATCATAAAAACATATAAAAAAATTTTGAAAACCCATTAATATCAAAATAGAATCATCAGAGAGAGATTCATAATGAGCGGAAAAGTTGTTACTTTTGGAGAAATAATGCTTAGACTTTCCCCCCCTAATTTTAAGCGTTTTATCCAAACTCGTTCTTTTGATGTAATATATGGTGGAGGTGAAGCTAATGTTGCAGTATCATTGGCTAATTATGGAATTCCTGTTGATTATATAACTAAATTGCCGAATAATGAAATCGGTGATGCATGTATTAAGTTCCTTAGACAATTTGGTGTGAATACGAAGAATATAGTGAGAGGAGGGAATAGAATTGGAATTTATTACCTCGAAATGGGATCTTCTATTCGACCAAGTAAGGTTATTTATGATAGAGCCAATTCTGCCATTTCTGAAGCAGATCCTAAAGATTTTAATTGGGATAAGATATTTGAAGGAGCATCTTGGTTTCATTGGACAGGTATTACACCAGCGATTTCACAAAATTTAGCAAATATTTGCCTGGAAGCTGTAAAGGTTGCAAAAGAAAAAAACATCACAGTTTCATGTGATCTAAACTATCGCAGTAAATTATGGAAGTATGGAAAAGCCCCTATTGATGTTATGCCTGAATTGGTTAAGCATTGTGATGTTGCGATTGGAAATGAAGAGGATGCCGAGAAAGTATTACGCATCAAAGCTCCAGATACGGATGTATCAACAGGTAAAGTTGAAGCCACAAATTATAGAGTTGTAGTTGAAGAAATTGTAAAACAATATCCTAATCTGAAACAAGTAGCAATAACCCTTAGAGGATCTATTTCTGCTAGCTATAATACCTGGTCAGCAATATTATATGATGGAAATGAAATGTATGTAGGTCCTCAATACGAGATAACACCAATCGTGGATAGAGTAGGTGGAGGAGATTCCTTTATGGGAGGTTTAATATATGGATTACTCACATATAAAGAGGATCTTCAAATGGTACTTAATTTTGCTATTGCTGCTTCCTGTCTAAAACACACAATTTTAGGCGATTTTAATTTAGTTTCGGTAGATGAGGTTCTTAAATTAATGGGTGGAGACTCCTCTGGACGTGTTTCAAGATAAATAATCAAAGAGAATGAATATAATCATGAATGAAAACCAAAAGTTAATTATTACTGCTACTACAGCATATTCTTGGATATATCCTGAAGTTAAAAATTGGGCACAAACTACTGATCAATTAATAGATGATGTAGTGGCATGTTATGAAGCTGGTGCTGCAATTGTTCATGTTCATCTTCCACGGGGAGAGGAAGTTGAAACTGTTAAACGGATACGAGAGAGATGTGATGTTATCATCCAAGCCGGTATGTCAAGTGATTCGATCCCACAAAGAAAAGGTGATTTTGATGCCAGACCAGATATGATATCCGTGATGCTAAATCATCATGCTGAGCACTTTACTCAAGTAAAAGTAGACATATTACATCCTTTAAAGGAATTAGAAGAATATTGTGCAAAATGTAAGGAAGCTAATATCCAACCAGAATGGGAAGTTTGGCAACATGGCTCCTATTGGAATTTAAATTATTTAATAGAAAAAGGATTATTAGAATGGGCAAAACCTCACTTCCTGACATTATTCTTTAATTGGCCAGGTGGAACATGGAGTCCTGCTAATTTCGAGGAATATATGCATAGAAAAAGATACATACCACCCAATTGCATTCATAGTGTTTGTGTAATGGGAGATGAACAAATGAGGCTTTTAGTTTTTGTTCTTACGCATGGTGGTAATATTCGAATAGGTACTGAGGATTATCCATTTATTAAAAAAGGTGTACCTGCAAAAAACAATGCTGAAATTGTTGAAAATTATGTGAGTCTTATTAAACATGTAGGTCGAGAAGTTGCTGATCCATCTGAAGCTCGTAAAATGATAAGTCTGAAATAAGTTTATATTTTCAATTTAAAACCATGTAGAAAAAGTAGGAATATGAAGTTAAAGGATAAAGTAGCCATAATAACGGGAGCGGGGAAGGGAATTGGTGAGGCTACTGCTATTCTTTTTGCTAGAGAAGGTGCAAAAGTATGTTGCAATTCTTTATCAGATTCAGCGAAGAATGTGGTAGAGAAAATTAAATCGGTTGGTGGAGATGCGATTTTTGTTCAAGCTGATGTTTCTGTGGAAGAAGAGGCGAAGAAGATAATAGAAGAAACTATAGAAACTTATGATAAAATAGATATTCTATTTAATAATGCTGGAATTGTACTTGGTGGAGCAATTGATACAATGTCCACTGAAGAATGGGATAAGACTATGTCTGTTAATGTTCGTGGTATCTATCTAGTAACAAAATATGCTATTCCATATTTACGAAAAACTCAAGGAGTGATTATCAATAATTCATCTTCAGTTGCATTTAAAGGAGTTAAAGATAGAGCAGCTTACACAGCTTCTAAAGGAGCTGTTCTTTCAATGACGAGGGCGATGGCTATGGATTATCTGGAGGATAAGATTAGAGTCAATGCTATATGTCCTGGAACCACTGATACTCCTTCATTGGTAGATAGGATTAGGAGTAGAGGAGGAGATTATGAAGAGGTAAGACAACTATACATTGCTCGGCAAAGATTAGGAAGGCTAGGTACACCAGAAGAAATCGCTGAAGGAGTATTGTTTCTTGTGTTAAATGAATTTTGTACTGGGGTCAGTCTCTTAATTGATGGAGGCATGACAATGTAATTATTGGTAAAAATTATAAAAAAAGGTTTTTGAAATGGAAATGGTAAAATTTGGAATTCTAGGCTGTGGAAATGCTTCTAATTATCACACATTAGGTATTAAGAAAGATCCAAATCCCAACATTAAATTTATTGCAGCTTATGATATTAATGAAAGAAATTTAAATCGTGTTGCTAAGCGAAATAAACTTACACCTTATACAGATTTAGATAAATTTCTTCAAAGTGAGATAGAAGCAGTATTATTATTAGTTCCACATTATTTACATGCTAATTTGACTGAAAAAATTGCCAAAGCAGGCAAACATATACTATGTGAAAAACCAATGGCTTGTAATCTTGAAGAATGCGACAGAATGATTGAAACAACAAAAAAAGCAGGTGTAAAGTTTATGATAGCTGAGAATCACAGATTTTTACCAGTTCATCAATATATCAAAGATATTCTTGATAAAAATTATATAGGAGATGTATTTTTAGCTCGAACATATGAAGGTGCTTACTGTGATCCTCAAGAATTTTTAGATCCTGATTGGTGGCATTTTACTTTTGATAAGGGAGGTGGAGGAGTGGTTATGGATCAAGGTGTTCATAAATTTACTATGTTGAATTGGTTTCTAGGTGGTGTTGATTCTGCTCAATGTTGGTGTTCAAAAACATTAAATAGCCCTCAAAACAAAGGAGAGGATACCGCTATTATTTTATTACGTTATAAATCAGGGGCTATTGCGAGCGTTGCTTTATCCTCTACAACCGTTCACCCCTTAAATAATAGTACCGAATTACAAGGAACCAAAGGTACTATTTATGAAGATCACTCTTGGAAAAAACCTCTTAAAATCTTTTCATCTCATCCTAAGGCAGAAAAAAAAGGTGAATTCTATAGCCCCTCTGAATTTATTGAGCATGGTGCATATCCGCAGTATTACACAATCTCGGCTCGGTATGAAGATCGCTATTTTGCTGATTGCATTTTGAATGATATTGAACCTGAATTCACTCCTAAACAAGCAAAAGAAGCTGTTGCGGTTGTACTTCTTTCTTATCTCTCTGCAAAGAAAGGAAAGAGCGCTACTATGGATGAGCTTAAAAGTTTTGCAAAAAAAGAGGGAACACAGAATCTTTTAGACGATTTTAATCCTGTAATCCAAAATAATTATAAAAACTTAAATTGGTAGGAAAGTAATAGTTAAAATAAAAGGGGATTTAAATTGGTAAAACATATTGGAATTGTTGCTTGTAGTGCAGAAGGAGCTGCTCTTTGCTATACAACAATATGTATAGAAGCTCAGGAAAAGTTGTTTAAATATAGGCACCCTGAAATAACTATCCATACACCACCTCTTTCTGATTATATGCAACATATCTGGAATGGAAATTGGGAAAAAGTTGCAGAGTTGATGCTCACTTCTGCTCAAATTGTAGCAAATGCGGGAGCAGATTTTGCAATTTGTCCTGATAATACTATACACCAAGCATATGATATTATGATATCCAAATCACCAATTCCTTGGTTGCATATTGCTGAGGTTGTAGGAGATGAGGCTAAACAAAAACGTTTTAAGCGTCTAGGAATCTTAGGGACAAAATATCTTATGAAATCACCTGTTTATCCTGGTGTTCTTAAGAAATTTGGAATAACTTCTGAAATCCCTGTTGCTTCTGATCAAGAAAAAATTGATAGAATTATATTTGAAGAGTTAGTTAATGGTGTCTTTACAGAAGAATCTAGACGATATTTTAATAAAGTAATTCAAAAATTAGAGAAAAATGGCTGTAATGCTATCGTCCTTGGATGTACAGAAATTCCTTTACTGATAGATCCAAATGATTGTCCATTACCTACTTTAGATTCTACTAGATTACTTGCGAGAGCAGCAATTAGAAAGGCTTTAGAATAACTCTTACGTTACGTAAAATGGGTCAAATTAAAATGATTAATCCTTTTTCTTTTCCTTTCATAAAACAAGGCATAATAAGCCTTGGACGGAATTTTTCAAAAAATTGTAAGAAGTGTAATGTTAACAGGTTTGATTTGATTTTAGATTATATTTTTGGAAATTATGATAAGTTATGCCGAAGATGCAAGTTTCAAGCTAAATTATTTAAATCTATTATTCTAAGATGGTTTTCCTTTTACGATATAGATCAACAAACTTTTCACAAATTCTATATAGATAGGACATTTCGCAAGGTATTAAAGAATATTTTTAAAGGATTTGCTATATTTGGATTAAAAATGCCATTTGTTACAGGGGCTCCATTGAGTGTTGTATGGAATTATACAAAAAAATGCAATTTAAAATGTGCACATTGTTTTTCTGATTCAAAATTTAATCAAAAATCTACAAATGAGCTTACAACTGAGGAAGCAAAGCAAGTAATCGACATTTTGGCAGTTAATGATGTTGTTACTGTGAATTTTTGTGGTGGAGAACCACTTATGAGGGATGATTTATTCGAAGTTATAAATTATACACAAGATAATGATATTTATCCTTCTATTTCTACTAACGCAACATTATTAACAAAAGATATTTGTCAAAAAATATATGATTCTGGAGTTCGTAGTGTCTCAATTAGTTTAGACAGTATATCTCCGAAAAAGCATGATAATTTGCGGAATAGGTCAGGAGCATATAATCGGGCTATTGATGGTGTTAATAACGTAGTTGAATTTGGAAAATTTGATGAATTAGTTATTAATACTACCTTAGCAGATTTCAATTTTGAAGAAATTCCACAGATTTATGAGTATGTCAAAAATTTAGGCGCAACACGTTTTTACGTTTCTCGTATCTTACCGGTAGGTAGGGGGAAATATTATATAACACACGATGTTGACAAAAAGACAAAACGCAGTGTAATGAAATTTATGGCAGAGAAATTTATTGAAAATATAGAAAATGATTTTTCTTTAGAAGTTTTAGGGCGAGGAATGCCATACTTTAGTAAAACTTGTTATAATATAAGTAATGGAGTATATTATCCTCTCTGTGAAATTATAACAGGTCATGAGACAAAATACCAAAACTTGTTTAATGGTAAAACTTCTAATATACTTCACCATCTAAATCGATTTTTTAGCGGATGTGCTACTGGATTATTTTATTGTGGACTAGATTGCGATGGTAATGTAATTCCTTGTGCTCCAGCAGGCCATATTAAATTAGGAAACATACTAGAGGAAGGTTTACATAGCATCTGGACAAAAAATCCTGTTTTAAATCGAATAAGAAATAGAAATAGAATAATTGGGAAATGTTCAAAATGTAATTTGAGGAATATATGTGGAGGATGTCGTTTAACTGCTTATGGATTAACAGGAAATTGGCTAGAAAGTGATTTAAGCTGTCCATATTAATTTTAACAATTTGTTTCAAACAATTGATATATTCAAAGGAATATTAGAAAAATATACAAAAAAAATAATTATTGGGTGGTCCATCCACCATCTATTCTTAAATCTGCTCCTGTTATATAGGAAGATTCTTCAGTTGCTAAAAAAAGAATACCTGTAGCTATTTCTTCTGGAGTGGCCCAACGCCCCATTACACCTTCTTGTTCGAATTCTTTTTTAACATCTTCGTATGAGACTCCTCTGTCTCTCGCTTGTTTTGCAACATCACTTTGTAGCATTGGTGTGTCTGTAGCTCCAGGGCTCACACTATTAACTCGAACATTATAAGGTGCTAAATCCAATGCCAATGCTCTTGTATATCCTAAAACACCTGCTTTTGTTGAACAGTAATTTGCATGAGCAACTTGGCCAATATGGGCTGCAACAGAAGCTAAAGTTATAATCGAACCTGACTTTTGCTTTTTAAAATAAGGAACAGCATATTTGCAGGTATAATGGGTACCTTTTAGATTAACATCAATTAATAAATCATAATCCTCATCTGGAAATGTTTCAACAGGTCCTACTCGCACAACTCCTGCATTCACAATTAGAACATCAATTCTTCCATATTTTTCAATAACTGAATCGATCATTCTGTTAACTTCTTCTGGATTTCTTACATCTACTTTCAGAATCGTAGTTCTATCCTTTTCATTATCATTTAATAATTCATAAGTTTCTTTCAGTCCTTTCTCATCAATATCAGAAAGGATCTGAACTGCTCCTTCTTTAGCAAATAAAATAGCTGTTGATCTTCCTATCCCAGAAGCAGCTCCAGTTAAAACTATAATTTTATCTTTTACTCGCATTTTCTAATACTCCTCTATTTTACATAAATATCTTTATCAAGGCTAGATAATCTCTCGCAGCCTGATTTAGTAATTCTATAGCAATCTTCAATTCCAACTAACCCAGAATTTTTAAAATTCTGCCAAACCTCAATATCAAGAACCATATTTTCCTCAAACGGGGTATCAATAGTTCTCATTGGGCTAAAAACATGAACTTCTTCACATTCCAAACCTATGCTATGTCCTGTAATATGAACCCTACCTCTTTTGCCAAGGGTTTTAAAGAATTTTTTAGCCTCATTTAGTAATTCTTTTGGCATTACGCCAGGTTTAATGTTCTCCACGCAGAATTCTTGAGTTTTAATTATTCGATCCATCAGCTCTTTTCCCCCTTCTGGAATTTCTCCAATAACTACTTCTCGACTTACATCTGAAACATATCCTTTCCATACAGTGCCAATATCAAATCTGCTAATATCGCCAGACATCATCTTAGTACCTATTCCAGGGGCTTCTGGGTCTGAATCCCCAATGTTCATTGTCAAATGATCCCATCCCTCCGCCCCTGAATCAACAATTGTTCTCCTTGCAATTTCCAATAATTTATAATCAGTTATACCTTCTCTAACCGCTTCAATCATGTTTTCTATGGCTTTTTCAGAGATTTGTGTTGATTTTTTTATTCTCTGTACTTCCTCTTCTGATTTAATTAATCTCATATCAAGAAAAGCTTGATCCGCATCAATAAAATTGGCATTTGGAAATTTTTTTTGTAAAAACTCTGATTGATATCGTGGCATTAAAGTTTCAAGACCAATAGTTTTATTGGTTAAGTCCCAAGCTTCAATTTTTTCAGAAAGCCTATCCAACGCCATTTTTGGTGAAGCGATTCCCTCTACATCTGTTACCCAAGAAAACTTATCTACACTCTGATAAACCATCCACGTGATAAGGCTTAGCTCACCATCTTTTTGGACTAAAGATAGGCTAGGAAATTGATTGTAGAGCACATATAATATTGGATTGGGTGCTACATGAAGTGTGGGTAAGCCTGTAGTGTAAAATACATTTACAGGAGTAGCTGCAATTAGAACATCAATATCATGCTTATTTAGAACTTCTCTAGCTTTTTTCTTACTGTATCCGATTGGTTCCATTTTACATCTTTTTCATTTTGTTTTAGTCCATCTCATCCATAAAAATTTCTAATCTTTCCAAATCAGACATAGTTCCTTTTGGTTTAAGTGTCCCATCCATAAATGCTTCCATCGGATCTATCTCTCCCGTTGATATACCTAGAAAAAGATCAGATTCAACTTCTAGGCTCATTTCAGCATTTTCATTAAACCCATCTTCTACTCTTGCTTTTTTATCTTGAAAGATTAGTTGAACCTTATAATCGATATCAGGAAAGATAAATTGCATAGTTTTATTAAAATCTTCAAATTCTTCTGCAATTTCTGGATCATCAAGTTTTTTTGCCCATTTTTCTAATGCTTGCTTTAATTCTTCAGCTGATGCCATATATTTTCACCTTTAAAAAATTAAATTTATCTTTATTTTATAAGATTATTTTTTTTCCTTGTTCTTTTTGATTTCTAGTAATATCTCCTGAGGATATTTTGCTTTAGTCCATGGAAGACTGGAAAAAAAATGACTAAAAATTCGTATAATTAATGGTTGTTTATTCCTATGTAAATTATTTATATTGAAATACACACGCCGATATGGCTCAGCATATTTCCAACCTGGGAGTTTTCTTCCTGCAAATCTGCTAAATGGTCGATAAGGGAGCATAGTATATCTTAAAAGCCAGTTTTGTGTTTTATG
>CAZBNW010000057.1:0-16133 GCA_964493385.1 uncultured archaeon
TAGCTGTTGTTGTGGTTGTGGGTATACTAACACATGTTAAATTACTATAAGCCGTCATATCACCTAACCATTCATCCACCAGTTGTTGTGATGTCGCCCAATCATCATCAATGTACACTAATTGCGAATGAGGGCGAGAAAGTTGACCAGTTCGATAATCATGGTTTCGAGCAAAATAGTTTCGATATGCTGTAAGATGATCTGTATTATTCAAAGATTCAGGACATATTCTGCCTATCCAAATTTCAGGGTAAATATCACCTGTACCATCATTGTGAGCATCAAAAAGTCCATCGGTAGGATCATTGTCAACCCATTCACCATCCAAGTCAGTTAAATATAGATCAATTGGATAATTTCTCGTTAAATTCCATAAGATATCGTAATACTGCATCATAGCTGAAGGAAGATCTCCAATTAGTACAGCTCCAGCTAAACCTTGAAGTTGATTACTTGCATTTATTAAATCATTTCTTAATGCAGTCACGTTATTACTAGACCAATTAAATACATCTACAGTGTATCCTTGAGCAATAACATCTTGTTTGTATTGTTCGATTTCAGAAGATAAACTACTAGAAATTGTTGAATTAACATAAATATGAACATGAGTTGACTGAGTAGGAGCTGGTGTACTAAAAATAAACAAAGTAAACGGAATAGTTATTCCTATAAATGCTCCAGCTATTATAACAACAATAAGATATTTAGTAATTTTTTTCATATTATTTTCCTTTTCGAAACTTTAATTTACTTAGAATGTCTATTATTGTAATTTATAATGTTTTTCACATGACATTTCATAAGTAAACTTTTTAGATTAACATAAAGGATTAGTTTTAAATATTTTAGCTTTTTAGATTGCCCAATAGAGCCTATACAAAAGTGTCTATCTATTTTATTTTAAATCCTTTAAATAGTTTTAAAAGATACAATATTTCTTCGGAGCTTTCGATTAACCTTCTTAGATAATAAGGAAAAATTTCTAATTCAACTTCTTTTCCATTAGAAACTTGTTCAATCATTATTTTTATAATCTCTTTAAATTTTCTAACAGTATTACCTTCAGTTTCAATTTCAGAAATAACCGTCCATGCTTTTTCCAATTTTCCATTTAAAATACATGAGATGGATGCAAGAACATAGCTCTGAACAATGTGAGAATATCCTATTTTTTTAAGATTAGCTGCTCTATAATAATAGCGATATAAATTATTAACCATTTCTCGCAAAAGAAAATCTTTCGCTGTATCAAGCTGCTCGTAAAATTTAATGCTTTCTAAAATTAGAGTAGCTGCTGTAAAGAATTGCTTATTTTTTAAACCTTCCTCAGCAATTTTATTTAATCCTCTCACAATTTGATTGAAAATGCCAAATCTATTGAATTCCAAATTTCCCTCTAGAGCAATATCATAGGCATTTAAATAGCTCTCTGTAGATTCGTTGAAGCTTCCAATCTTCCAAAAGTTATCTCCAGCTTTTACGAAATGTTTATACGCCATTTCGAGATTATCTAGTTCTTTAAAAATATTAGCTCCATCAAAAAAATTTATCGCAGCTTGACTAAAATCCTCAGTTTTCTCTGAAAAGTTACCTCCTAAAATAAAACATGAAGCACATTCAATTAAATTATTCTGTATTTCTTGATAACATAAAGCTGCACCCCGATAATATCTAGCGATTTTATGGTAATTTTCTTTTTTCTTATCTATTGTTTCTGCTAGATCTATGTAGGCTCCAGCTTCTTTTTTGGAGAAATTTGTATATTGATCTTCTTTATCCAAAATTTTATAGAGATTTTTTAATATCTGATAGATCTGAGCTAGAGTCAAATTATCATTTTTATCTTCAAATATAGTCACTGAATTAGAGAAGAATTCTACTCCATCTAAAATTACATCTTGTGATTTGTTATAATCGTCGATTTCTTCATAACAAGACCCAATTTGCTGATAGGAAAACGATAGCATATCATAATAATTATGAGATCTCGAAATTTCGATAACTTTTTCATAATACTTTATAGCTTTATTGAAATCAGAAAATTTAAAAAATAATTCCGCAATATTTTGAAAATTTTGAGCCAATTTTCTGGTTTCATTAAATTCTTTCAAAAGTTCACTTTCTTGCTTTAAGAATTTTATACTATTTAAGATATTTTTTTTTCCAGATTGTATATCTCCGATTTTCTCACGATAAATATCCGCAATTCTTAAATATAATTCAGCAATCTCATGTAATTTCGCTTGAAGTTTATAGTCAACAATAAGTTTTTTATAAAGTTCAATAATTTGTTTATACAATTCAAGTGCTTCCGAAAAATCAAGATTTTCCACTATTTCTGCAACAGAAAATAACAACTCTCCAGCTTCAAAGTATTCTCCAGATTGGGCAATTTCATTAGAAAAATTAACTGAACCTGAAACCATCTCTTTTATTGTTTTAGTTCTCTCGATAGGATCTTTTACTTGTTTAATTTTGGACTCATAACTTCTTATCTTGTCTAAAAACTCTGTGTAATCGATGAATTCTTCTTCTTCAATAATTTTGTTATCTCCTCTAAAAGAGTAAAGCTTATGTATAGAAATTAATGTAAAAATAAAAAAAATTGTATTTTAATTAAAATCTAAAAAATACTTGTCTAATTCCATCAGATATGAAATTATGTATAGAATAACTAGAATAAATACAATCAAATCTTCAAAAACAATAATTCACAGGTTTCTGAAACGAATAAAACTAAAGAAATAATATTAAATATCATAAAGACAATATAATAAATAATTAAAAATTTTTAGGTGTTTATTATAAAGCAAATTTCAGAATTATTAGATACTGGTTTATATGAAACATTCACTCCTGATAAGACAATGACGGTTGCTGATTTATTACGAGAACTCAACTTGGAAAACAAATATTTTGGAATTCTAGTTGATGGCAAGAAAGCTACTCCAGATACCGTTATCAATGAGCAATCAGAAGTAGTTATCCTTCCTCACATTGCTGGTGGGGCTTAAATTATAGAAATAAAAAAAATTTTTTGTATTCCTCTTTTTATATATATAAAAGATTTTTAATTATTTTAGCTCGATTTTTAATAAATCTTCGGCTAAAATAGTGCTAGGAAAAATTTCTTTAGCCTCTTCTAAGATTTTTTGGGCATCATTTTGATGTCGCGCGGAGATGTGGGTTAAAATCAATTGTTTTGCATTCATTTTTTTTGCGTCAATCGCAGCATCAATAGATGTAGAGTGTTTCTTTTCTTTAGCTGTTTCTGCAAGTACTTTTGCGAACGTTGCCTCATGTATTAACATATCTGAGTCTCTTCCTAATTCAATTAAAGACTCACATGGTTCTAAATCTCCAGAATATGTTATTTTTCTCCCTTGTTTTTTATGACCAACAATCCCCTCCTTAACTGGATCGATGTCTTTTCCATTGAATTCAATGATTTGCCCTTCTTGCAACTTTTTCCAAAGATTACCTTCTGGAATACCTAAATTTCTGGCGCGATCGGGATTGAATTTGCCATATCTTGGTTTTTCAATGAAAGCATATGCGAAAGCAATTACAGAATGTTCTACTAAAGCATATTTTATTGAAAAAGATTTATAATCAAATATAGTATTATTATTTAATTTGATAGTTCTTATTGGTTCTTCAGAATCTAATCCCTCAAACTCAATTAATTCTTTTGTTTGATGATCTATCTCAATAATCTTAATAGGATATTTAGCTTTTAAACCCAGGATTCTTTTATGGAGAAATAAATAAAGGTAAAGATTTCGAGGACCAAATATCATCATTGGTGCCGTTCTATCATTTAAACTTAAACGAAATAAAAATCCAGGGAGCCCTATAATATGATCTCCATGAAAATGAGTTATAAATATTTTCATTGGTTTATTAAATTTTAAACCAGCTTCTGCGAACCTGCGCTGGAAATCTTCTCCACAATCAAACAAGAGAATTTGATTTTTGTATTTTAATGCTATAGATGATAAATTCCGATTTTTAATAGGAGTCGCAGCTGCGCTTCCTAGAATAATAAGTTCCATAATAAATTTAGATCTTTTTTCGTAGCTGAGAAATCTCTAATCTTTGTTCAATATTTTGTTTTTCTAAATCATCAACCATTTTTTTAAGCTCTCTTATTCTCAATGCTAAGTGAGGATCTTCTCTTTTTGATTGAACTTGCGTTTGAATATTAAAACTATCTAATTGGCGTTGTACATCATTAATTTTTTGATCTTTTAATCTTAGTTGATTTTCTAATTGTCTATATCTTCTTTTTATTTGAACAGCTTCATTTTTTATTGTTTCAATTTCCCCTTCCTTTGTTTCCAGTTGTTTTTGAAGAAATATTGCCATCTCTCTTTGCATTTTTAATTCACCCTCTAACTCCTTTTGAGTTTTACCTGATTCTGCAGTTTTTCCTATTTGAAATTTTTTAAGCTGTTCTTGAAGCGATTTAATCTGTAATTTTGCTTTATTTAATTTATTTTGGAGATCTTCTTTTAGAGTTTTAATCATTTCACCAGAAGGGGCTTCAGATTGCTCAAGACTGGCAGTAATTTCAGCCTTTTGTAAGGAAATAACATTATTTTTTAATTCTTCAATTTTATTTTCCTTTTCTTTTGATAGTTCTTCTAATTCACGGATTTCTTTTTTTAACCCTTCGATTTTAGATAATTCTTTTAATTCTTTTTTACTTCTCTTATCCGATTTTTCAAGCTTCTTTTTTAATTCAGTTACTTGTTTTTTTGTCTTATTTAATTGTCCTTGAAGATCTTCTATTAATTTTTTAGTAATTGAATCTCGACTTTTATCCTCAGGTCCAGAACCAAAATCTTTTAATTTTTGATTTAATTCTAAGATTTCTGAATTTAAAATTTCAATTTCTTCATCTTTCTCCTTCAAATTTTCACTAAACTCTTCAATACCAACATTCTCAGATTTTAATCGTTTAATTAATGATCGTTGTTTATTCACTTTATCTTGTAATTCTTTAACCAAGACATTGAGTGGTGGTTTGCTTCTTAAATCTTCAACTCTAATAACAGATGATTCCTTCTGAGCATTTTTAAATCTTTCAAATTCTTGCTGAAGTTGAGTGTAATCTTTTCTTAGAAAACCCATACTATTCTTCAGTTCTCTTATATCCTTATCTTTTTCTTCGAGTTCAAATGCAAATCTTGATTCTGCAGCTTGTATTTTTTTACTTTTCTTTTTAGCTCCTTCTTCTAATTCCCGAAGAGCTTCTAATTCCATAATTTTATCTTCAAGTTCTTCAATTCTGTCATCAAGTTGTTCGATTTCAAGATCTTTTTTTTCTAGTTCTGACTCTAGTTGTCTGATTTTATCTTTTAACAGATCTTCCGACATATTGAAGAATCATCTTTTTATTAGAAATTAATATATTAATACAATTTCAGAAATTAAAATTTAACTTATTAAAGTCTTATCCATTAATTCACTTTTCAATATTTTAACAAAAATCATTAGTACATATTAAAATCGTTAATAGAAAAGTTATTAATTTTCTTGATTATAGGAAAAAGGCTTAAAAAATTAGAAATCATAAATATAGCAAATAAAATTAGGAAAATAAAAAACGGTATATATAAAGGAGGTAAATACGCTCGTCCAAGTAAAAACAACGAATTAACAATCATACCTATCCCTAAACTTATTAGAAGAGATGGGAGTAAAACAAAAAATGATTCCAAAAAAAGGATTTTCTTCAAGGATCTAGTCTTTGAGCCAATAGCTCTCATAATTAAAAAATCTTTTGCTTTCTCCATTATTCCCGCCTTTTGATAGTTGTGCAAGGATATAATAGCAAGTATTGATATCAACAATATTAACAACAAAGGATATATCGATAAATTACTTAAGAAATTTAAATTATCATGAAAAACATCATCTAATTTTAAATAAGTAAAATTTTCTCCAATGGCATTAGTTATGTTATTCAAATCTTCTCTAATTTCATCGTAAGCACCCAATTTTATTTTTAATATTACTAAATTAACCACTTCATTAGAAAAGCCTAAAATATTTCTTGATTCATTAATATTCATATAACCAGCATAACCACTAAAGAAACTATCAATAACAATACCAGATATTTCAAATGTCTTACCACTACCCGTGATTTCTAAACTCTGGTCTAACGCATAATCAAAAAAATTATGAGCTAATCCATCTCCAATAGTCATATTCTCATCACCATCCTCTTCACTGAAAAACTTACCTTCAATCTCAAAATTTTGAATTATATTTTCAGGATTAACACCAATTATAGGAATAATACCTTTTCGATTTTGACCGACGATTAGATAGGAACCATCTTCTAATATATGAATACCATTAAGTTCCTTTACATCATAAAAATTTATTAAACGTTCATCTATTTTCTCGATATTTTCATTCGCGTATAAATTACTTATATCACTTAAATTGAACAAATAAGATGGTTCTGTAAAATTTATGCTAGTTTCGTCTATAAAAAGAGAAGGATCGGAAAACATCTTATACATTAAAGAATAATTATATATGACATCTTGATGTCCCAATATTACAATATTTTCACCTTGGGATTTATGGATCCATTCTTGAGAGGATGTTCTTAAAACAATTGTTCCCAAGCCTAATGTAAAAATCATTAATCCAATTATAGAAAAAACTATTAAATATCTCTTAAATTCGCCTTTTTTCCTTAATGTATTTACAACAGAAATTTTTATATTAAATCCAATTGAAGTTAACCATTTTGGAATAAATTTTATTTGCCGAGAAGCATCATAATTAAAAGGTATATCCTTTGAGAAGGTACTTATTATTTTCTGTCTTCCAATTTTCCTTAGTACATAGCCAGTAATAAGAAAAATTCCTATTATACAAGAAAAGAACATAATTGGGGTGTAAAATAAATCAATTTGAAATAAAATAGAAAAACTGAAAAAATTCATAATTAAAGCAAATATTCCGAAAATAACTAAACCTGAAATCCATCCAAATAAAAATCCAACGAAAAATAATAAATAAACTTCTAATAAATAAAAACTATATAATTTCCGGGGGAGAGTTCCTAAGGATTTCATAATAGCAATATCTCTTTTTTTAGAAATAACTAGTGTAGTTGAAACAGCAATTACTATAACGACTGTTAAAATAATAAACAAAACTTGGATTAGTGAATTAAACTGCTTATATACTAAATTAATTCCACCAGAGAAATAATATTTATTTACAAAAGTAGGTTGAATAAATATATTTAAGCCTAATGATGATGTAAAATATATTAAAAACTCTGCAACTGCGACGACTAATGTAATAATTAATAAAAAAGGATAATTAGAATGTCTTTTCCTGTAAAAATCTTTTAGAGCAAAATCAAGCGAGGACATGTTGTATATCTTTTTCCTACTTTTTAAAATCTGTTATTGTTTCTTCTTCTACAATTTTTCCATCATAAAATGAGATTATTCTGTCGGCCAAATTTATTAAATAATCATCATGTGTGGCAATTATTATTGTTCTAACGCTATCTTTTAACTCTTTAAAAAGATCCCTAATAAACTGGCTAGTCTTCTTGTCTAAATTGGCAGTTGGTTCATCTGCTATAATCATTGGAGGATCATTTGCTAATGATCTTGCTATTGCCACCCTTTGCTGTTCTCCCGCAGATAATTGAAACGGTAAATGTTCTTTTCTATCATTAAGGCCCATTTTTGTTAACAATTCTTTTGCACGTTTTCTCTGCTCTTTGAAATCTACACCTGAAAGGTTCATTGGAAACATAACATTTTCTTCAGCAGTAAGAGTGCTAATGAGATTATAGTTTTGAAAAACGAATCCAGAATTTAATAATCGCCAAGTTGTCAACGATTCTTCTTTCATATCTGAGATTTTAACTCCAAAGCTATAAATTACTCCACTATTAGGAGAATCTAATCCCCCAAATAGATTTAATAATGATGTCTTACCAGCACCACTAGGTCCTTTAATAACTAACATTTCTCCATTATATATTGATATTGATATATTATCAACTGCTCGTACGATAAAATCTCCAATTTCATAATCTTTAACTAAATTCTTACCAACTACTGCATATTCTGTACTTATTTCATCTATAAAGTTAGTTTCAATCATTATTCCATTCTCTTCTGTTGAACTTTCTTTAATCACGTTCTCGGAAGATTCTTTATTTTTCGGCACGATGTTAATAATTATTATTTATTTATATTTTTAGGGATGAATTTAGCTATTTACATCAATATATGATAATGAAATCAAAAGATTTGATTGATTCCATTATCGTTTAAATATAATGTGTTTAACCATACTTTTTTAAAGATAATTATTAAAAATACTCACTATAATAGTGAGAAGTTAAAATAAATTTAAATACTAAAGTATCATATAATACTCTAGAGGGAAGATTGAGAAAAAACAAATAATATCCCCTAATTTCCTAATTAAACACCTGTGTGATTCACGCAGGAGGATCACAATGGTAACTAAATTTTTTGTAAAATCTTATACTTTTAAGATTTTAACGTTTTCTCATCTCCCTCGCTCTCTTTTTTTATTTTAAAAAGTAATTAATTTAAAATTGAGCACTTTTTTATTAAAATAAGATTTATAGGATAATTTTAATTTAATTTAATAATAAATTCCGTCTAATTTTAGTAAAGAAAGGAGATTTTTATGGATTTTGAAAAATTAACAGAATTAGTAATTGAATTAGAAGTAGATGATATTGCAGATGCTGTAAAAGAAGCATTAGATGAGGGTAAAGATGCTTTTGATGTATTAAATTCTTTAACAAAGGGTATGGATGAGGTTGGACGTCGTTATGAAGAAAAGGAATATTATTTAACAGAACTTGTTTTAGCTGGAGAAACAATGAAGGAAGCTTTTAGTGTTTTGAAACCTATTTTAGCTGCTGCGGATAAATCAGAAGATAAGGTAAAAATAATTCTGGCTACAGTGAAAGGAGATAATCATGAAATTGGAAAGAATATATTAGGCTCTCTCCTCTTAAGTTCTGGTTTTGAACTTTATGACTTAGGGATGGATGTTGATGAAAATGAAATAATTGAAAAAGTAAAGGAAACAGGGGCTACTATTATCGCGTTAAGCTCTTTGCTTACTATGACTGTAGAACAAATAAAAGTTGTTCATGAAGCTTTGCAAGCAGCAGGACTTCGTGATAAAGTAAAACTGATTGTTGGAGGTGCCCCTTTAAATATGGAACTTGCAAAAAGGCTTGGAGCAGATGATTTTGCTGATGATGCTGTTGAGGGAGTAAGGCATATAAAAAAGTTAGGTAGAATTGAATAAACTTTTTCTTTAGTTTTGAATTTTTTTCTTTAATTTTAACTTTTTTAACATCTAAATTTTTGAGATTTATAAAATATAACATCTTTTTTTCTGTATTTTATTGATTTTTCTTAGTTAGTATTAATGGTTATTAAATTATAATGAGAAGATTTATACTCTTTTTGAATCGTTTATATCTCAAGGAATATGTTATTATAGAATCCTTTTAAGGAGGTTTTTTAAGTGAATAATGATGAAATAAATAAGCCTAGATATGATGATGAATTGGACACAAGAGGGCTTTATTGCCCAGAACCACTGTTTGAAGTCAGAAATTTAAGTGAAACTCTAAATGTAGGACAATGTTTTAAGGTAATTTCGGATGATCCCGCTGCAGAAGAAGATCTTAAAAGATGGGCTAAAAGAACAGGTACAAAAGTAGTGGAATTTAGTAAAGATGGGGATGACTTAATTTTTATATTTAAGAAAATGAAATAAAAAAAAGGGGAAAAAAATGAGTTTTTATTTAGATTACCAAGCAGCAAAACCTGTAGACGTACGCGTTGTCTCAGAAATGACTATATATTTAAATCAAAAATTTGCTAATCCATCTTCGCTTCATTGTGAGGGGGATGAAGCTACAGATGCTTTAGGTGGTTCAAGACAAAAAGTAGCAGATTTTATAAATGCCCCAAATCCAGATTCTATAATTTTTACGTCGGGTGCTACAGAATCAAATAATCTGGCATTAATAGGAGCTGCGATGCGAAATAAAAAGAAGGGAAACCACATCATAATTTCAGAAATAGAACATATATCGATTTTGAATATAGCGAAATATTTAGAACGTCAAGGCTTTAAAGTTAGTAGAGTTCCAGTAGATCAATATGGAATTATACGGTTAGATAAATTAGCGCGATTAATTACTGATAAAACTATTTTACTTTCAATCTCTACTGCGAGTAATGAGGTTGGTTCCCTACAACCAATAGAAGAGACTAGCGAAATTGCAACAAAAAACAATATTTTATTTCACACTGATGCTGTTGCTAGTGAAAGTGTGATCCCTTTAGATGTTCAAAAAATTCCAATTGACTTGGTTACAGTATCATCAAACGATATTTACGGTCCAAGAGGCGTAGGAGCGCTATACTTGAAAAAAGGAGTACGAGTAAATCCAATCATTATCGGTGGAGGTCAAGAAAGAGGTATAAGATCTGGCTCTGAAAATGTACCCGGAATCGTAGGATTTGCAAAAGCGGCCGAAATTATGAAAACAGAAATCAATGATGAAGCAGAGAAATTAAAAAGTTTAAGAGATAAATTAATTAAAGGAGTATTAGAAACAATTCCGAAATCATATTTAAATGGTCATCCTGAACGTAGACTTCCACATAATGCTCACTTTAGATTTGATTACATAGAAGGTGAATCGTTAATTCTTAGTCTAAAAGATGAAAATGTTGCTGCTGCTACTGGATCTGCTTGTACTTCAAGAACTTTAGAACCTTCCCATACATTAATAGCAATGGGCTTATTACATGAAGAAGCACATGGATCTCTTGTTGTAAGCTTGGGTCGATATACACAAGAGCAAGATATTGATAAACTTATAGAAATTTTACCTAATATTGTTAAAAGGTTAAGATTATTATCACCCTTAACTCCTCCTGATTTGATAAAAAAATATAATGAGGTGAATGAATAAAATGAAATCAACTCAATATACTGAAAAAGTTTTAGATCATTTTCGCAATCCGAGGAATATGGGAGAAATTGAAAATGCTGATGGCTTTGGACGTGTTGGAAATCCTGTATGTGGTGATTTGATGTTTATGTATATAAAAGTGGCGAAAAATAATAACGATGAAGAATATATTGAAGATATTAAGTTTAAAACATTTGGTTGTGGTTCTGCGGTTGCAACATCCTCCATGATCACTGAAATGGCTAAAGGATTAACATTGGAGGACGCATATAAAATAACAAGACAAGATGTAGCTGATGAATTAGAAGGTCTTCCGCCAATAAAAATGCACTGTTCAAATCTCGCAGCTGATGCTTTAAAGGCTGCAATTGATAACTATAGAACAGGATCTGAACCAGAGGTTGAGGTAGCAACATCATGTCAACTTGAAATTAGTGTTATACTTGGTTTCGATGAATTTCTTGGAAAAGGAGCTTATAAGGGAATTCCAAAGGATTTAGGAGAATTTAAGGATAAAAGGATTTTAATTGTAGATTCTGGTGATGATTCTTTAGAACTTGGTTTAAAATTAACAGAATATACAGGAAGAGTAATTGTTGTAACCTCTTCAAAAGAAGTTCCTGGAAGAGAAGAAATCGCTAAAAAATTAAAGAAATCGGATGTCAAAATTTTACACCAATCTGAGCTATTAGAAATCAAAGGAGAACTTGATGAGGTAGAAAAAGTAATAATTCATGATTACGATGAGGACGAAAATTACGAGCTGTTCGTTGATGTTGTCATATATTTAGATTATAGAGGGTAGTTTTTTTCGTAAATTTTACTTATTTTTTTAAATTACTTATTCTATTATAGTTAATTCTATATATAAATTGAATTTTTAAAAATCTCTATTAGCTAATATAATAATTCTTACGAGTATTATGACGCGAGTAGTAATTGTAGGTGGGGTTGCTGGAGGGGCTTCAGCAGCAGCACGTTTAAGAAGATTAAGAGAAGATTTTGAAATAATAATGCTTGATAGAGGGCCTTATGTTAGTTTTGCCAACTGTGGGCTCCCTTATTATGTAGGTAATTTAATAAAAGAAAAAAGCTCACTTGAGTTGGTTTCTCCTCGTCGTTTTAAAAGCTGGTTTAATATCGATGTGAGGGTTAATAATGAAGTGATCTCAATTGATACTGAAAACAAACAGGTCCTTGTAAAAGATTTAACAAAAATGGAGGATTTTAACCTTAATTACGATTATCTTATATTAGCTACAGGTTCAAGTCCTATTGTACCTGAATTTCCTGGTCTTGAACACGTCCCATATCATACGATTTGGACAATTCCTGATGCTGTTAAAATAAGAGATTTTGTTGAAAAATATCATATTAAAAAGGCTGTTATAGTTGGTGGGGGGTTTATTGGTCTCGAAATGGCAGAAAATCTAGTTGAGAAGGGAGTTAAAGTAAAAATTGTTGAAATGCTGGACCAAGTAATGCCTCCATTAGATAAAGAAATAGCGCAATTTATCCATCAAGAATTAATTTTAAACGGTGTGTGTCTTATCCTTGAAGATCCTGTAGAATCTTTTGGCCGAACGGAAGATGATAAACCAGTTGTAAAAACTAAAAATGGACGTGAAATTGAAACTGATTTAGTAATATTGGCTATTGGGATAAAACCAGTAAATGATTTGGCTAAGAAATCAGGAATAGAATTAAGTCCTCGGGGACAAGTTATAGTAAATGAATATATGCAAACATCAGAGCCAAATATTTATGCAGTTGGAGATTTAGTTCAAGTTAATCATTTCCAAACAAAAAAACCAATTTCAATTGCCTTAGCGGGACCTGCAAATAAGCAAGGAAGAATTGCAGCAGATAATATAGCTGGTAGGGAAGTTAAATATAATGGAATTCTAGGAGCATCAGTTGTAAAAGTATTTGATGCTACCGTTGCGGTTGTTGGACTCACAGAAAATCAACTAAAGGATACAGATATTAATTATGAAAAGGTATATGTCCATCCGAATAATCATGCTGGTTATTATCCAGGAGCAACACCTATTACATTAAAACTTCTATTTGAAGTACCAACTGGTAAAGTTTTAGGGGCTCAAGCTGTAGGAGGATCTGGAACAGAAAAAAGGATTGACGTAATTTCTACACTTATTAAATTTGGAGGAACAATCTTCGATTTAGAAGAATTAGAATTAACTTATGCTCCACCTTTTAGTTCAGCTAAAGATCCAGTAAATATGGCGGGATTCGTAGCGTCTAATTTTTTAAGAGGAGATATGCCGATTTGGCAGTGGCATGATATTGATCAACTAAAACAAAATGATAGTTTTCTCTTAGATGTTAGAACGAGAAGAGAACACGAAGCTAGAAGAATAGAAGACTCAAAAAATATACCCATTCATGAATTAAGAGAAAAACTTAACGAATTACCAAAAGATAAACCAATTTTCATGTATTGTGAAGTAGGGTATAGAAGCTACTTAGCAACACGGATTTTGATGCAGACTGGTTTTGAAAATGTTCATAGTCTTACAGGAGGCTATAAAACTTTTGAGATCGCACACGCTAAAACAGAAGATATTGTAGCGGCATGTGGTAGTTCTGAATCCATCATGGAGGAATATGTAAAACAAAAATCGACTGAAAGTGATGAATTTGTAGTGGTTGATTGTAGTGGATTAGCATGTCCCGGACCTCTAAATGCAATGATTAAATCTTTAGAAACATTACCTGAAAATAAAAAATTAAAAGTTTATGCTACTGACCCGGGATTTAAATCTAGTGTTGAAGCATATTCAAAATTGAATGAAGCAGTGAAATTATTATACTTAGGAAAAGAAGAGGGAAAATTAATAGCAACTATTGAGAAAATTCAACCTACCATAGAAGTCATACCTCCTATAAAAAAGATAACTCGAAGAGAATTACGACCTCCTGGTGCACCTCCAATTTCAGATATAAGTGCTGAGGAATTATATGAACGTCTTGAAACAGAAGATGAACCACCGCTTTTAATTGATGTTCGAACTCCTCAGGAATATTCCAGTGGTCATATAAAAAATACCAGACTACTTCCATTAGGAGAATTATTAACTAATACAGATGTCATAGGAGATTATAAAGATAGAGAGATAGTTGCTATCTGTCATTCTGGTTCACGTTCTATGATGGCAGCTCAAATTTTAGCACGATCAGGATTTAAGGATATTAGAAACTTAACGGGTGGAATGATGATGTGGCATAGAAAAGGGCTTCCTGAAAAGTTTGGAAAGAAGTAAAGTTTTATTAAGCTGTTTTATCTAATTTTTGTTTTTGATTTATTCCATTCATCCTAGTTTCTTCTTTAAATTATAAGTATAAAAGTTAAAATAAAGGAGAAATGTTATAAATTCGAATACATTCAATTATACCGAAAATTCCAATTCAATAAAAAGAGGTAAAAGATATGAAAGAAACAGCTAAAAAATTATTCACCGCCTATGTTGGTGAGTCACAAGCTAGAAATAGATACACTTTCTTTTCAAAAATAGCTAAGAAAGAAGGTTATGTATTAATTTCTGAAGTTTTTCTTGAAACTGCAAACCAAGAAAAGGAACACGGTTCATGGTTCTATAAAATGCTCCAAGGTTTCAAGAAAGAAGAATCCTTTGATGAAATGAGAGTGCTCCCTGAAGCAGAATTTCCAACAACCCATGGAACCACAATTGAAAATCTAAAATCTGCGATAGCAGGAGAAAATATGGAATGGCAAACACTTTACCCTGATATAGCTGAGACTGCTGAAAAAGAGGGGTATCCTGATATTGCAAAAAGGGTACGTGCAATTATTCGCGCTGAAAAACATCACTCTGAGAGATATGGTAAGCTCCTAAAATTAGTTGGTGATGATGCTTTCTTTAAACGGGGGGAAAAAGTTGTATGGGTTTGTATGGAATGCGGTTATGAAGTAGAAATGGATAAATTACCCGCAGACTTCAAATGTCCATCCTGTGACCATCCTAGGGCATACTATAGAAAAAAATGTGAAGATTTCTAAGAAAACCAACGAATTTTTAATTTAAAATCAAAATGGTTAAATATAAAAATATATGATTTAAAGAACAACAAAAGTAGAATATGTGAAGAGATATGAAACAAAAAGAAATATATAGATGCAGTATATGTGGAAAAGTAATTGAAATTTTAAATCCCGCTGCTCAAGAAACCATTTGTTGTGGTGAACCAATGAAACTTATGGAGGAACAAACTGCTGATTGGAAGGGTGAAAAACATGTACCCAAGATTACAGTTGATGGAAATAAGGTCACTGTTGATGTAGGCATCTCAATGGGAACACCTCATCCTATGACCAACGAGCATTATATCATGTGGATTGAATTGATCTGTAAAGGTAATTGCTATAAGAGAAAGTTCTTAAATCCTGGTGATGAGCCAAAAGCTACATTTGTAGTAGCTGATCCAGAAGATCTTAGTGCTCGGGAATATTGTAATCTCCACTTCCTCTGGCGAAGCTCATAAATTAGAAATTAATTATTAATCTTTTTTTTATTATTTTTTATAGTTTAAAATAACGAAATTTTAAGCTTTTAAAACATAATTTTTAATATCAAAATCAATTAAATTTACAATCGAATAAGAGAAAGATGATAATATTTTTACAATTATTTGTAATTTTCTGTTTTGTAATTGTAATAATTGCTCTTTTTCGGGAGAAAACAGATTTTCTAACTTACAGTGTGTTAGCAATGTTAGCTGCTGCTACCGCTACATTCATTTTCTCACCAACAGCTTTTTCTATCGATGAGTTCATTTTGGCAATAGATTGGCCTGTAATTTTTTTCCTAATATCTGTCTTCACAATAGTATCTATCTTAGAGGAACAATTGATTTTTCAGGAAATTGCATCAAGAATAACGAAAAAATTCCACACTAACACCCGAAGGTTTTTTTGGGTGATCTGTTTAATTTCAACTTTAAGCGCTGCTTTTATCGAAGATATATCAGTTGCTGTTATCTTTATACCAATGATAATAAGTACAAGTGAAAAAATGAAAATAAATCCCACTCCAATATTATTGGGAATGAC
>CAZBNW010000058.1:0-15975 GCA_964493385.1 uncultured archaeon
AATTTCCATGGAAAATCTGAATTTATAAGGATTGCTCGTTTAACTCCTTCAGGATTATCATCTTTAGAGAAAGGTTTAGTAATCCCTATACAATTAACAATATACTCTATTTTTAAATCAAGAAATTGTTGGTCTTCTAACTGAGAAATTTCATAAGCATCAAAAAGATATATTTTATCTTTTAAAAATTTAGAATTTCTCACGGTACCGTAAACTTTAAAATTAGGATTTTTCGAAAGATAATCAAAAACCATAGAACCTAACATCCCACTTACGCCTAGAACTAAAATATTTGTCATTCTAATTACCACTCTTTATTTGTTAAAATTTTAACGATTTTCTACGTCCCATATTTCTTTTCCCCAGTAATCTGCAGGAAATCGGTAGTCATCCCCCTTACTTTCTTCGAGAGAACTCGTAGAAAAGAAAAGAATGCGTGTATCTTCTTCTAATGGTCTAAATCCATTAGCATATTTAGGTGGTATAAATAAAATCTGTGGATGCCTATCAGACAAAATATAACGATTAACCTCTTGATTTTTTGAAGGGGATTTAATGTCATCTAGTTTTACAGCAGCAACAATAGCAGAACCCTTTGCAACATAGATATATTTAGCTTCATTCAAGTGCCCATGAAATGCGCGAATAGTTGATGTAGAAAAGTTATGAACTTGATAAAAACGTTTAACGCCATAAAAAGAGAAATCATTAGCAAAATTTAGACTGCCTCTATCATCAACAGCAATTCCTCCTTCAATCAGTTGTAATTCTCTTCTGCCAATGGTTTGTGCTATTTTTACCCTTTCAGCTAATTTTAGATTAGAATAAATTCCTTTATGAAAATTCAATATTGTTGGAGAATTGATTATGTCTCTTACTGCATCTTCAATACTATACATAAATTCAAAACCAGTATTCATTATTTTGCTACTATCTACCATATAGCTTCTCTTATCTACAATATTTCTATCTATTTCAATTTCACAACTCGTAATATCCCTTACAATTTCACCTAATCGCAATAAACTCAGATTTTCACCCCTTAAATTGTAAATTCCATGTAAATTTTTTTTAATAACATGCACTATAGCTCGAGAAATATCACGAATATGCACAAATGGACGTTCTTGTTCCCCACCAAAAATTGTTATTTTCTTAAATTTTACAGCCCTTGCTGCAAAGGTGTTTACAACTAAATCATAACGCATTCTTGGACTTAGTCCATATGCTGTACCTAACCTTAGAATACAATGATTATCATCACATATCTCTCTTATAAGACGTTCTTGAGTATATTTTGTTTGACCATAAAAATCAATAGGAAATCCCTCATCTTCTTCTTTTACCATAACATTTGGTTCACTCCCATAAATACTACATGTGCTAATATGGACAATAAATTTTTTCATTTTCTTACAGATTTCAGCAACATTTCTCGCCCCTATGCAGTTTATATCAATAGCTAAATTAGTGTCTATTAAACAAGCGGGATCACCCACAATTGCCGCTAGATTTACTACAATATCATAATTCTTAACAATCCTCTCAATCTGATCTTTATTTCGTACATCTGCTTCAATAAATGGATTTGGAGGGTGAAGATCTCTATAAAGATGAATATCTAAAATATCAACTTCCCATTCCTCTTGTTTCATAATATCATATAAAACACTTCCAATATATCCAAGGCCACCCAATATCAAAACTTTATTTGGCATAGTTCTTCCTATTTGGTTTTTATTCAGTAGATTTTTCTCTAAATCATATTTCACTATTTATTACTAATGTAAATTTAGCTAATAATAAAAATTAATTCAATTTTCATCTTTTTTGAAAGTTTTAGAATTATCTTATTAAATTATAAAATAATTGAGAAAGCAAATTCACAGTAATAATTTACTCATTGATAGTACATTTTCCTAATTAAGTTTTAAAATAAGAATCTCAGATTTTTTATTCCAAAAAGCTTTTTTTCTCATGTACTATATCAAATTTTATATTTATTGCTAATTTTTTTAATATTATACGAAAAATTTTGAATATTTTTTAAGATTTTAAAATAAATCTACTGATAAGAGTTATTTGATGAATATTCTTGTTCTCCAAGAAACAGATTGGCTTACTCGAGGGCCAAATACACAACATCACGTTTTCGAGAGAATTTCAAAAAATCCTAATATTAAAGTCACTGTTTTTGATTATGATATTGATAAAATAATGCGTTCTAAATCAATTTTCATAAAAAAACAGATCTTTATCAATATTCATCGCGTAGTAAAACATTCAAATGTACAAATTATTCGAACAGCTCACATACAAGTTCCTTATCTTAGAAGAATAACTTCATTAATAACAAATTTTTTTGAAATGCTTAATTTATTAAGAAGAAATCGACCTGATGTTATTATAGGATTCTCCTTGACAAATGGAACAATTGGTTTACTTTTATCTAAGCTATATAGAATTCCTTTTGTACTTTATTATATAGACAAGTTACATACATTAGTACCTATTCAATATGTTAGAAAAATTGCTATGATTTTTTCGAGGTTTTTATTTAAGTATTCAGATAGAGTTATTGTTGTTACAAAATCCCTTCAAAAATATATTCTAAACGAAGGTGTTAAACCAGAAAAGATGAGAGTTCTTTTAAATGGAATTTCTTTGGAAAATACAATAGTAAATGAGAGAAAACTTAATATATTGAAAAAAAAATATTCAATAAAAGAAAATGATTTTGTTTTATTCTTTATGGGATATTTATATGATTTTGCTGGATTAAAGGAGATTATTGATTATTATAACACAGATGTAAAAAACGGTAAATTAAAATTTAGATTTATAATAGTAGGTGATGGAGGTATATTTAATAATTTAGTTAAATATGTTGAAGAAATTAAGGCAGATTGGGTAGTCCTTACTGGTAGAATTCCGTTTTTTGAAATCACTGAATATATTGAATTAGCTGATCTATGTCTCATGAGTTTTGACTTAAATAATGTTACGAGAGAAATAACTCCAGTAAAAATTATGGAATATATGGCAATGAAAAAACCAGTATTATCTAATAGTTTACCCGGAGTTGTTCATGAGATCGGAAAAAATAGTGGAATAATTTTTGCTAAAAATCAAGGTGAACTTATAAAGAAAATTGAATCGTTATCTTATAGCAAGGAAAGTTTAAAGGAAATTGGGCAGAAAGGTTTTAGATTAATAAAAGATTATTATGTTTGGCCGAAGATCTTAAAAGATTTTAAAAGAATTTTATTGAATGTAATAGAAAATAAACGTAAAAAGTAATGTGGGAATAAATATTCATGAATAAAAATATAAATTATGAGGATCAAAAAAAAAGAGAATTAGAATGGTGGGAGCGTAAAAAAAACAAAAAAAGTTTAATTAGCAAAATTCTTAGTTCAAAACTTTTTTATGACCCTGTAAGGAGTCATTTTAGCTATACTCTTTCTAAAAAAAAGTTGAAATATATTATTCAACAACATTTGAAAAGTGATAAACTCAAAAAAATTTTAATAGCTCCCTGTGGTGAAGGAGACGACTATAAATATCTAAAAGATTTTTCTCATGAAATTTATGGAATTGATCTATCCTCTATTTGTATTAAAAACTGTCCAGCCAAAATGATTACTAAAACAGGTGATATCTTAAGATCTGGTTATTCGGATGAAACTTTTGACCTCATAGCGAGTACTCTTTTCTTTCACCATCTATTAAAAATTGGATTTCAACCTTTTTTAAAAGAATTCTATAGAATTTTGAAACCGGGTGGAAAAATTGTAATTTTAGATTTTTCTGTTTTTTATCCTTTGAATGCAATAACTAGACCTTTAAAAACAATTTTTCGAAATCCTTATGGAGAAATAGAAGAGGAGGCACCTTTTCGTCCAAAATATATGATTAACTCCTTAAATCAAGTGGGATTTAAAAATCTAGAGTTACAGGGTGGAACTTTTAGCCATTGTTTTTTTTACATTCCTTTAGCTAAATTTATTCACTTTATTACAAAACCCTTATTAAATAAGTGGCCATTTAAATTATTTGCTTGGACAGTAATTTTTTGGGGGGAAAAGCCAAAATAATTAGGGAATTTTATAATTAGCCTTTTATTAAAAACAATCCTGCTTACTTATAATTAATTATATAAATTATGTAATTTTGCTAAATACTAGAAATAATTATGAAAAAGAATAGTGCTAAACAAAGAGTAATTTTTTGTACATTTTCGGATTTCAAAGCGGGAAATCAAGGAGATTCTGTAAATGATAGGAAGTTATTTAGGGCAATCCCTTCAGGTTACGAGAAAATTGCTATTTATCCCAAATATAAAGAAGTTAATAAAATAGATTTAAAATCTTTGTTTAAGTATTTTATAAAATATATTGATGAAATAATATCTTCAAATAGAATTTTTATCACTCGAGCACCAAAATTAGCTCTTTTTCCAATTATATTGAAAAAACTCTTCAACAATAAAGTTATAATACGAATGGGATGTACCCCTGTAGTTTTCATTGAAAGAAGAGCATTTACAAGAAATCCAGAATTTCAATATAGTAAAAATTTATTTAAAAGACTTTTCTATTTTCTTGAACCTCATCTAGAGTTGTATGCCATTCGTCATGCTGATAGATTTATTATTGAAAATGAACGAGCAAAAAATATGGCTATTTTTTATGGTGCTAATCTTGAAAAAATAAAAATTATTCCATATTATGTTCAAGATTATTTCCTTAAAAGTACAATTCTTAATTTTGAGAAAAAAAAAGACCTTTTTAAAATTGGTTATACTGGGAGGTTTAGTCTATATGATTTATTAAATCCCGTCATTGATGCAATCTATTTACTAAAAGAACAAGGCTATAAGATTAAATTATTTTTAATAGGTGATGGAATCACTAGAAAAAGTATGGAAATGTATGTAAAAAAAAGGGATTTAGAAGAAAATATTATATTTTTGGGCTCAAAACCTCATAGAGAAGTTTCAGATTTAATAAATCAATATCATTGTCTCGTTTTGCCAATGTTAAATAATATTTGCCCTTCAGCAGTAGCAATTAAAATATTAGAAGGTGTAATGAAAGCAAAAATTATTATTACAACTGATAGTGGTAATAATGTCCCATTATTTTTAGGGAATATCGATTTAATCTTGAAAGAGTGTACAAGTAATTTAATAGCTGAAAAAATAAAACTAGTTTATGAGAATTATGACAAATATAAAGATATTTCAATAAATATTAGCAAATATCATAAGAAAAATCGTTCAAAACAAATTTATAGTGAAAAAATTAAAGAATTATTAAATGAATTATCCTTTTGAAGATAAAAATAAAGAACTTCTATTAGAATCAACTCCTAACTTCTTAATAGTAGATAATCAATTAGTTCATCTATCTTTGCACAATTTAGATGGTTTTAATATATCAAAAAATTTGAAGTTGTTTTATAATACAGGTTATTTAAATTATTTTTCCTGCAATCTTAAAAAGCAACTAAATAAAACTGCAATCTAATTTATTTTTAGGAAGTTTTATAAATATTTTTAAGTAGAAAGTCTATTTTTTATTATAGATAGAAAAAACAAATTTATAACCGTGAACATAATGGATAAACAGAGAATTTTAAAAGAAGCCCAACGAATTGCTAAGGAATTTTCTTTTTGGATGGTTTCGGGAAATATATCTCATTTATATGGCTATGTATATGAAACTCCAGAAAAAAAATATGAGTTGGAAATCAAGTTTGATGAAAATTTTCCAAATAGCCCCCCTCAAATGATTTATCACAATGAGATTCAAGAATTATTAGGAAATTTTCAGTTAAATAATCTTATTAATTGGACACCTGAGTCTACCGTAGTTAATATTATTTATGAGCTCAAAACAAAAATTGAAGATGCTTTGAAATCACCAAAAAAAATACCAGAAAAAAAATTAATTCCGATTGAAGAACAACAAATTAATGATAGTACTTCTGAAAAAGAAGAATATATTACGCCTGATCTAAATGTTTTCCCACCAGATTTTCAGTATGATGAATATATTGCTCCTTCAGATTCTACTAGTGATTTATTTTATACTGAAAAGTCATATGTGAGCCCACCAGGTGATTTTGATTCATCTCTTATCGAGAAATCTGAAAATGAATCCAAAATGTCAATTCAAGAAAATATTATAGAAGATAGTAAACAATTAAGTGTATTAATTAATACTGAATTGGGCTTAATTCAACAAGAATATGCTTATGATCAACCAGGTTCCAAGGGAGCAGATATTAATGTTTATATTACAATAACTCTTACAAAAACATTTATAATTTCAATAGATTTCATGAATTACCCTGAAAGACCAATTATAACCTTTCCAGATGAGGTGAAAAAAATATTAAGGGACCCTTACAAAACTTTGAACACTTTAAGAGAATGGAGTTCTACAAAACCATTACACATTGTAGATATCCTGCATGAATTGGAGAAAAAATTATTTTTCATAAAGGAAATAGAACTACAATCCAAAAAAATTTCAGGAGAATATCAATGTGAAAAAGTCCCTGATAGTATAACCACACTGCAAGTTCATTTATTAACTTATGGTTTTAAGGAATATACTATGGGTATTGATCTAGAGTCTTATCCAAATCCCCCTATTATTGATTTATCCTCGGAATTACAGGAAATCATTCAGATCCCCATTACAGAATTAAACGCTTACAAAAATTGGATAGAGAAAGAATCTGAACCAGTCAAAATAATAAGAGAAATTTCTTGGTTAGTTGATAAGAATTCGAGAATTAATTTTGAAATTGATTTATTAAAAGACCATTATAAAAATATAAAATATGAACCATCAACAGCAACTTTAAATGTAGAAATGAAAGGTAAAATGAAAACTGAAGATCTTACGTTTGAATTTCAAATTAATTTACCTATTGATTATCCTATGAAAATGCCCGAAGTGAAAGTCATAAATGAATTTGAACTTGAAGCTCATGAGAAAATAAAAAATGATTTGCATGCCTCATTTACTGATTTTTTTAATGAATGGACTCCATTTAGTTATCTTGTTGATCTATTTAATCTTATTTCTAAGAAAATTTTCGAAGTCTCAGTAGTATCGTGTGTTATATGCCATAAAATCGAATGTCCAAGCTGTACTAAAAAAATTGCCGGTGACGACAACTGTCATGCAGAATGCCCACATTGTGAAAAGCATTATCATCTTCACTGTTGGCAGCAAACTGTTAAATCTTTTGGCAAATGTGGCTTTTGTCTTAAAATTCCTCCTCCTAGCATGATGTAATTAAAATATTAAAGAAAAAAATTTTGATTTTTTACATAAAATTCTATATATAAATAATTATTTAAAAAAAAATTAAAAGTAATCATCAAGATTACCTAAAAACTTTTTTCCAGTCCAATAATAGGCAGGTGGCATCTTTAAGCCCCACTTTCTAGCATATCGATCTACAGTAGTTCTACCTATCTCGATACCGAATTTTTTTCGATGCAATTTTGCGATCTGAATCTTTGGCATTTTAAACAGAAGAATTTGAAGCTGTTCTCTTGAAAACATAAATTTTTCTCGGCGCATTTCTCTTGCTCTTTCTAGTTGCTCAACCCTTAATTTAGAATCTACTAATTTAATTCTTTTCCTTCTTAAGCTAAAATCATAATTATACAACATTTCATTAAATAAGTCAGCTGTTAAAAACATCATATACCTAGTCTTTTCATCTCCATCTTTAGTCATATATTTCTGTTCACTTATTTTTGAATTAAGTCTAAATTTCTTTTTTATTTGATACAAAAATTTATAACTGTTTGAATATATTCTCGATGATCCTTCTTCTCCATCACCATCAAAATATCCGAGAAGGAATGCCATATAAAGCTCACGAACTCGCTCATTATGAATATCGCCTAAATCTGGCAAAGTTATAAATTCTGACTTTTTGCCCTTGACTAATCCTTTATCCAAAAGATGCCCTATAAAACAGGAATCCTGAAAGGTGATTAAAACAGTTGTAGTTTCAGAACTGTCATCTCTAATTCTGTTTTTATAAATTATATTTGACAGCTCGAATCCAATTGCCTTCGCAAATCTTATTACTAAGATTTCATCTTTAAATCCTATTTCTATTTGTACACCTCCCCTTTTTGTAATATGCCCTTCTGCGAAAACCCAGCCAAGCCAATATGCCTTTTCTTTTGAATCAATTATGTCAAAATAATCTAAGTTGAGATTAGGATTATAGTTAAGAGTAGATTTCGCAAACTTCTTTAGAGTGTTAGCTTGACAATATTGTTTGAAAATCCAATCAAAATTTGATTGCTGGTATTTGTCTTTAAAATAACTTCTCAGACTTGCCTCATATCCTTCTAACACATCCTCAGCAATTAAATAAATCTTTTCATTCTTAGCGTAACGTTCCACCAAAGTCTTCTTACTTTCATAATGTCTCCCTCTCTGACCAGTAAGGAGTTCACTCATTATTTTATTAGTGACTATTTTTCCAGGCATTAATTTCTGAGCTTCTTTCTTTAAATCATCTAAAAAATCAATAGTATTGTAGATCATGAAGAACCCTTTACTTTATAGTTCAAAACTGTGTTTAGAACTAATTTTTTAGTTTGTTTTGCTCTAAATATTCCACTTTTTATTAATTTTAAATATAAAGAGTGTATTAATTTATAAGTTCAAATGATTAATGCTATTTTAAAAATAAATGGAATTAAAAAAATCTCAATTAAAATAATAATTTTAAAAGCTAATCCTTAAATTCTTAAAAATTCGAATAGGTCACTTATACTATTAAGAAAAGGTATTTCTAAAAGAATTTTCTATAATTTTAAAAATAATTTAAACAAAGTTTAGTTTTAAAAAATTGCTATCTTTAGAAAAAGATTTTGTTCAAGGGTGTTCTAGCATAAAATAATGCCCAATTTAAAGATGGAACCTCCTATTAACTGATTTTGTATTATTGCTGGATTAAAAATTTCCCTATATAAGTTTTTAGGTGAATTAATTAAATTTTTTAATTTAAACTTCTTATTATAAACATTCACATTTTTACTAGATGGTTTTCTTGGAAATATTGGATAAGAAGCTGAATTTAATAGAATTAGAAGAAAAAATATTGGAATTCTGGAAAGATCAAGACATATATTCATTGATAAGAAAAAAAGAAGAAGGAAAAGAAGTTTGGCGATTTATAGATGGACCGCCCTATACTACAGGCTCAATTCATCTTGGAACAGCATGGAATAAAGTGTTAAAGGATTATTTAATAAAATACAAACGGATGAGAGGTTTTAAAGTTACTGATACTCCAGGTTACGATACTCATGGATTGCCAATCGAAGTTCAAATGGAAAAGGAATTAGGAATTAAAAATAAGCAAGAGATCCAAGAATATGGCATTGATAAATTCATTAAGAATTGTAAAGAATATGCTAAAAAGAATCTAAAAATAATGAATGAACAATTTAAAAGATTAGGATGCTACTTCTGGGACTGGGAAAATCCATACATTACATTTAAAAATAGTTATCTTGAAGGAATTTGGTGGACATTAAAGAAAGCTTGGGAAAATAATTTGTTATATCAATTTTATAGACCTCTGAATTGTTGCCCAAGGTGCGCAACAGCACTCGCTAAACATGAACATGAGTATAAAAACATTATTGATACTAGTTTGTTCTTAAAAATTAAATCTGTGGATATGGAAAAAACATATTTTATAATCTGGACAACAACACCATGGACATTGGTTGCTAATGAAGCTATAATGGCAAATCCATTCGCTGAATATGGTAAAGTGTATATTGAAGATCTTGATGAATATTGGATATTATCTAAAGCTTCAATAACTCATCTTATTTCGGGAGAACTAGGATATAAATATAAAATTGTAGAAGATTATAAAGGCGAAGATCTAGAAGGGATGAAATATATTCATCCACTATTGGAAGAAATACCATTTCAAAAGGAATTGGCAAAACAAAGTGATACCGTTCATTCTATTATATTATCTGATGAATATGTTTCAGCCTCAGAAGGGGTCGGGTTAGTTCATTCTGCTCCAGGACATGGTCCTGAAGATTTTGAAGTAGGGGTTGCTAATAATATTCCTGTGTTTACACCCGTAGATATAAGAGGTGAATATACAAAAGAAGCAGGAAAATTTGAAGGAAAATTTGTATTTGATGCAAATGAAGAGATTTTAGAGTTATTAAAGCAAAAAGAAACCTTAATATTAACTAATGAAATAGAACACGAGTATGCTCACTGTTGGCGATGTGATTCAAAATTGGTATATAGAGCTACAAATCAATGGTTTTTTAAAACAGAAAGTCTTGTTCCTGAATTACTTAAAAAGAATGAAGAAATTTATTGGGTTCCAGATTGGGCTGGTGATAGATGGTTTAAAAGTTGGTTATCTACTTTGAAAGATTGGTGTATCTCAAGACAACGTTTTTGGGGTATACCTTTAAGTGTATGGACATGTGATAATGAAGGATGTAATGATATCACAGTAATAGGTTCAGCTAAAGAATTAAAAGAAATAGCTGGAGAATGTCCTGAAGATTTGCATCGTCCATGGATCGACAAAGTCACTTGGAAATGTAAAAAATGTAATGAAGGTACAAAAAAGAGAATTCCCGACATTCTAGATGTTTGGTTAGATTCAGGGTCAGTAATGTGGGCTGCCCAAGAAGTTTATGATGGAGAAAGTCATTTTGATACATGGATTCCTGCGGATTTTATACTTGAAGGCAAAGATCAAATAAGAGGATGGTTTAATACTCTATTATGTAGTGCAATGGTTTCATCTCGACGTAAAAATTATGATGCCTGTTATATGCATGGCTGGACTTTAAGAGAAAAATTAAAAATGAGCAAATCAAAAGGAACTCAAATTTTTCCTGAACATCTTATTGATGGAACTTTAGAGGAACTTAAAAAAAATAAAGCTTATTCAAAGATAAAAGGAATTGAGACCTTTCGTTTCTATTCGATGGGTGTAACACAACCAGGTCGGGATTTTAATTTTGTTGCAAAAGAATATGCCGATACCTATAAAATAATTAATACTATTTGGAATGTCTATGTTTACGCAAATGAAAAGTTTAAATTAGCTGGATTTAATCCTTCTAAGGTAAAATTTGATGAAAAATCTCTAAATAAATTAGATATATGGATGCTTTCAAGATTACATTCTACGATTAAAAAAGTTACTGAGTTAGCAGATAATTATGAATTACCATGGATCACAAGTGAGTTAAGAGATTTAATTGTAAATGATATAAGTAGGTGGTATATAATGTTAAATAGGGAGAGACTTGATATCTATTCTGAAGATCCTAATAAACTTTTCATAATGTTTGTGTTGTTCAAAACATTATTTAATGTTCTCTTGATGTTAGCACCCATAAATCCAATGATCAGTGAAGAAATATTTTTAAAAATGTTCAAACCATATTTAAATTCACTAGGTTTAAAAGAAACAGAAAGTGTCCATTTACAAGATTGGCCTAAATTTGAAGAAAATAGAATTCACTCTGAACTGGAAAAAGAAATGCATTTTGTTCGAGATTTAATTGAAATAATTCGGGCTTTAAAGGGTGAAAATAAAATAAGATTGAGATGGCCAAATAAAAGAATAATTATTGAGCCAAAAAAAGGAATGCCGGAAATAATATTTCCTGAAATAATTAAGAAGGTTGGAAATGTCAAGGAATTAGAAATTAAAGAATCTGTTCAAGCACATGAAAACCTAATTAAAGCAGAGGCAAAATATTGTAATATCTATTTGGATAAAACTGTTGATGATGAATTATTAGCTGAACGAGTAGTTAATGATTTAATAAGAAATATTCAATTTATTCGTAAAAAAAACGGTTTTAAAGTTGAAGAGAAAATATCATTAAAGATTGGATCGAAAACAGATTATTTGAAAGATTTTATTGAAAGAAATCAAGATACTATTAAGGACAAAATAAATGTAGAAAACCTTGAAATCATTTCTGGAGATTTAACAGAAGAAAAAGGTAAAATATTCGGAAAATTAAATATATGCGCTAATAAAAATTGCTCTGCTGCTTTAAAGGATAAAATACTTTCAAAACTTAAGAAAAAAGCAGATCTAAAATGTCCACACTGTAATTCTATCTTAGCAGAGAATGTAATAAATCCAATTACATTTAGTTTTAAGAAAAAATAATTACTAATTATTAAAGCTAAACCTGATTTATTTTAATAATCCTTTTTCTTTTAATTCTTGCATAGCATTCTGTGAAGGTTTTTGAATATCACCTTTTTGCTCCTTAATCCAATAAATTAAATCATCTATCCCTTCATTAAAAGTCAATGTTGGTGAATATCCTAATTTATTTTTTATTTTTGAAATATCTGCTACACAATGCCTGATATCACCAATTCTGTATTGTTGGTTATAGATTGGTTTTAATTCAGGATTAATTTTTTCAGTAATTACATCTGCCACTTCCTTTATTGTTATAGGTATACCAGTACCTACATTAAAAATCTCACCGATGGCAGCCTTTTTTTCCATAGCAAGAATTAAGGCTTGACAAGTATCTTTTACGTTCACAAAATCGCGTGTTTGCTTCCCATCTTCAAAAACTATTGGAGGTTTTCCATATAGAGCTCTAGTACTAAAGATTGAACAGACTCCTGTGTATGGATTTAAAGGAGCTTGTCTTGTACCATAAGTTAAAAAAAATCTTAATACTGTTGTATTTATTCCGTATGTATTCCCAATCATTAACCCTAATTTTTCCTGAGCTTGTTTAGAGAAAGCATAAATTGAGCTAGGATTCAATGGGGTATCTTCATCAGTTAAAAGAGGACTAACTTTAGATCCACATTTAGGGCAATTAAGTTCCCAATCTTTACAATTTAATTGATCTAAGGATCGTAATTTAGGGGATATTACTCCACACTTATTGCACTGAGATTTTCCTTCTCCATAAACTGTATTAGATGATGCTATAACAACCTTTTTTACATTATGATTACTATTAACTAAAATATCAAGTAAATTAGCCATGCCGAGAATATTATTATCAATATATTCTTTTATTTTATACATTGATTGGCCTACACCAACCATTGCCGCTAAATGAATAACGATATCACTGTCTTCAATTAAATCCTCCAATTTTTTATAATTGGTTACTGAACCTTGAATAAATTTTGCTTTTTTATTTAAATAATCAGGAGGTTTATGTTTATTTCCATGAACTTGCTCTACTAAGATGTCAAGAACAGATACTTCATATCCTTTTTTATCAACTAATTTATCTACCAGGTGTGATCCTATGAATCCAGCTCCACCAGTAATTAAAACTCTTTTAGCCATAAATTACTTCTAATGAACTATGATACTTAAATAGAACCTATATTTGATATGATACTATAGAAAATTAAATGAATTTCTTTTAGTATTACTTGTGAGAAAAAATATAATTTTAATAAATATAAGACATCGAAATCAATAAATCAAGAATTTATTAACCGTATGTTCTTTTAGTTTTTAGAATCCCAATTCCACGTCTCAATTGGTTCCAATCTTCTACGATTTCTTCATTTTCGTAGTTTTTTTTAATTTGATTCCAAAAGTCATTAACACCTATATTACTTCCCTTTTTGGATACAACAATATCATGAAAACCAATAATTCCAGCATTTTTTACCAGAGGGCTATACATTTCAAAATCCTTCTTAACGCCTTCATAAGTATGATCTCCATCGATAAATAGAAAATCGACGCTTTTATTGTTTAATATTTTCTTGACTTTACTTAAAGTGTCAATTTTATGGGAATCTGCTCGAATTAAATACATCTTTTGCTTTGGTCTTGAAAAAGATTTAAAGAGACGCATTTTAATTTTTGGATATCCATATCCAAAGCTCCCTCCAGGTAAATCAATACTAATTATTAGAGATTCTTCAGGAATAGACTTCGAGATTAGAAATAGTGTTCCACCTCGCGCCGTTCCTATTTCAATTACAGCCTTTGGTTTCTCTTTTTTTATAATTTTGATTAATCTTAGAATTTCAGACTTGATTTGAATGGGCTTAATAAGACCTTCATTTTTATTAAATACATAATTAATTAAACTTTCTGAGGTATAATTTTTGTTTAATTTCCTGATATCAAACGTTAAATAGAAAATATAAAATGTCTTTTTTACTATCGATATTAGATATGAAAAAAGACCAAAAATTCCTCTATTCTTAATATGCGCCAAAACTCGCTTTTTATTTATAAACAAATACATAATCAAATTATAATTTTTTAAAACTATTTAGTTAAATATAGAACATAAGACTCATAAATTTTATCAATACGGATATTATCTGGATAAATCTCCAAAAAATCCTTTTTTCACAATGTAAATATTTATTATATATTTCTTTTGGCATACTATAGTCAAATTTTTTAATGATTTAGGATGAAAAGAATATGATATTAAAATTCTTATTAATAATGTGATATTTTGATAGTTCGTTCAAAAGCACCATTCCGTATAAGCTTTGGAGGAGGTGGTACAGATATGGCACCATATTGTACGGATCATGGAGGATGTGTAATAAGTACCACAATTGATAGACATGTGTATATTACGTTAAAACCTAGAGATGACAGAAATATTCATATATTTTCAATTAATCTCGATAAAGAATTTGAATTCAAAATTGGAGACAGAGATTATTCAACCGAATTTGAGTTATTCAAAGGCATTATTAATGTTTTAGAAATAGAAGATGGTTTCGATATCATTGTTTATTCAGAACTTCCAGCAGGCTCTGGAATGGGAGGATCTTCTTCTTTATCGGTGGCATTAATTGGTGCATTAAATAGATATTACAATTTAAAATTATCCAGGCATGTTATTGCTCAAAAAGCATATGAAATTGAACGTATTGAGTTGGAACAGAAAGGGGGTTATCAAGATCAATTTGCGGCTGTGTATGGGGGTTTAAACTTTATGGAATTTACGAATGATATAAAAGTAATTCCCATAAATGCGAGCGAAGATATGGTCAATGAACTCCAGTTTCGGTTAATTTTATGTTATGTAGGGGGTTCTCATTTTTCTTCTGACATACAAGATGAAGTACTACAAGGGTATGAAATTGAAAAAAAGTCGTTTATTGAATCGATGCAAGATCTCAAAGATATAGCTCATTCTATGAGAAAAATCGTAGAATCTAACGATTTAAATAGATTAACTGAATTTGGAGTACTCATACATAAAGGTTGGTTAGCTAAAAAGAGTTTAAGTGATAGGATATCAAATAAAAATATAGAGAATTTTTATTTAACTTCAAGAAAACTTGGAGTTCTCGGAGGAAAATTATTAGGTGCGGGAGGTGGAGGGCATCTGTTATTATTTTCAGAACCAAATCAGAAACCTATAATAATGCGAGAATTAGAAAAAATGGGAGGGAAAATTGTTAATTTTCATTTTAATCCAAAGGGTCTTGAAGTATGGGAAATTAAATAAATTTAAAAAAATATAATGAAAGAGATAATAAAATGGAAAAAGAAATAATCTCAATTTTAAATGACAATATTAACGTTATAACAGAGATTAAAAACTTAACTCCGATTATAGAAAATACATCTAAGAAAATAATAAATGCCTATAAAAATAAGAAAAAAGTTGTTCTTTTTGGTAATGGTGGAAGTGCAGCAGATGCACAGCATATAGCTGCTGAATTTGTTGGGAAGTTTTATAAAGATCGAGAGTCACTTCCGTCTCTTGCTTTTCACACTAATACATCTGTTCTTACAGCTACAGCTAATGATTTTGGCTATGAATTTGTGTTTGAAAGGCAAGTATCATCATTTGTAGAAGAAGGAGATATTGCTATAGGAATTAGTACATCTGGAAATTCTCCCAATGTAATAAAAGGCTTAATAAAA
>CAZBNW010000059.1:0-15770 GCA_964493385.1 uncultured archaeon
TATTTCGATAACAAGGGCAATATCTAAAAACAAATTTCCCAATATTTTTTTAATTTCAAAAGATCAAGATAAGTTATTACATTCTTTAAACAACAATAAAATTATCTCAGCTGGTTTATATTTTGGGTTTATCAAGAAAGGTAATTTTTATTTAAGCTTAGAAGGTGCTGAATTTCTATATAAACACGATATTTTTTCTGATTTTAAACGACTTTATATTAACGAGAAGGGAGAAAAGTCTATTTTATATGGAAATAATATTTTAAAGAATATGGTTATCAAACCACCCTCAAATCTCCAAAAACAAGATTTTTTGTTAGTCTTTAATGAAATAGATGAAATTATAGCTATAGCCCAATCTAAAGTTGAGAATATAAACTTGCAACAGCTTAAATCTAATGATATTGTTGCTATTAATTTAAATGATAAAGGACTTTATTTAAGGAAAAAACAATAAAAAACACTTTAAATCTCATATATTCTCTTGAGAAAATATATTAAAAATATAATTATATTTTAAAATATAAAAATATAAGGATTAGATTCTTACTTACTACATTTTTGTAAAAGAATAGAATTAAATTCTTACAAACTACAATTTTATAAAATATTTTTTATCCTTGATTCTTTAAAAGGGAGGATTTCACCCTAATTTCTCCCATAACCTTTAGTATAGATTAATTCATGAACCATTTCATTTTTTGCTAATATAAATTCATTAGGACCAAATTTCTACAAAAAATTTTAAGAGAGGAAAAGAAAGCGTTAGCAATCTTTAAAAAAGGAGATTCCTAAAGTATTTTGAATTAATAACTTCATTATTCATTTTCTTCATAGTGTTCATTTAATAACTTGATTTCTTCACCCGAAATTTGCTTCATCTCATCTTTTAGCTCATCATGGAGCTTTATAAATTCAGAAGTGAAGACGAGGGGAGCTTTTAATAATTCAGCTTTAATAGACTGAAATTCTTCTTCATCTGTAAATACTTTTCGGAGTTTATTTTCTAACTCTAACGGAATTTTTAAGTATTTTCCAGTTAATATTAATGGTTCTTTTTTACTTTTTATTATATGGTACGGAAAGTTAGAGAAATACTTTTCTATAAGCTCATATGCCCCCTCATAATGAGATATTCCTTTATCTGAACTTTTCAGTTCTCGCTGGAATTTAATTTCAAATTCTTGAGTAAATTTCACTACAGATTCACGTAATAATTTAGATGACTTAGAAGCTACTAAACCAACAGTAATTAATTTAGATTCATTAACAATTAGAATACCTTGCTCAAGATTAATATCTAATAACCCACCAATATTCATTACTTCTTCACTCATTAACTGAACTGCGTTTAAAAATCCTGTAAATATGTTTTCATCAACAACTAATTCAGACCAACTATGGTCAAACAATGGAGAACCATCTCTATCCTTTACAAGAATTCGATTAATTTTAAAAGGTAAAAAATATAACAATTTTGGCTCTCTCAATATAGAAATACTAAAAATTAGAGTCCCTATCCCAAATAAAATATCTCCAAAGATCACAAATAGTATACCTAAATAATAAAGAGAATAATTAATAAAATAAATAGGCCCAGCAATGAAAATACCTATTAAAAACATTAGAGCATCTCTTTTAATTAAAATTGGTGCATTTAACCAAGTTCTTATTCCCCAATTCAATAGAACAATAATTCCAATGAAGGAATAAAAAACATCCATAAAAGCGAGAATTCCTATCCAATTTACATCTAAATACCCAAATTCAATACCTACCTGAATTGATTCTGGTTGAAAGGCTAAATAAATTGTTAATATTCCTATGCATGAAGTAAGAATTAAATATAGTGAGTTAATGGATTCTCTTGTAATATAATTGATTCCCATTAAAATAAATATAATTGTAGAGACTAAGATAATTGAATTAAAACTTGATATTATTTTACTTAAAAAAAGAATTTTTAATCCATCGAAATAATAAAAGACTGACATCAAAAAGATTCCTAATCTAATAAGAAGAATCGATTTTAGCTTTTTAATTTTAGGCTCAAGATAAGTCAGCATTGAAGCCACTAAAAGTATTGTTCCAACAATAAAATCCACTATTACTTCAGGTGTCCAGTTTAAGACCATCTTTCTTCTTTACACCTCTGTTATCATACTAATTATACAGTTTCTTATTTTTAATTTTAATCAAATATTTTCATTTCTTTTAATATATGAATAATTAAATCTTTCATATTTGGGTTGATATAAATAAAATTATCTAATTCTTCTTTAACCAATAATAAATTATGTGCAATTAGATTATTTATTCGATAGTATACATTTTCCCTATTTTCATTTATTTGCTTATAAACTTCTGATTTTTTAATTGATTCTTGCTCAATTAATAATTTAACAATTTTCCTATTAATTTTATCTCTTATCAAAAAATAAAGAACTCCCATTTCCTTATCCATTTCAAAGGGAAGGAAAACAGAATAGTTCCCTACTTTTATTTTTTTAATGTATTCAAATTTTAGTAGCATTTCTAAATGCCATACTAATTGGCCCGAACCTACTAAATTGTTTGTTTGATCATCTTTTAAAATTTTTCTAATTAAAGAATAATGAACTGCCCCATTATTTTTAATGAAGCGAAAGATATTATATCTCAATCTATTTGAAAGTACAGTTTCTTTAGAAAATTTGGAACCTTCTATTAATATCTTTTTATTTATCAAAAATTGGATGATGGATATTAATCCGCTTTTAGGTATTTTTAATTGTTTTTTTGCTAAATTATATAAATTCTCTATATTGAGAATTTTATTTTTATTCATAATTTCCTCAGCTATCTCCAAAACTCTCTTCACACTTGGATGTTCTAATCCAATTGGCTTAGCTAGAATCTGAATTTTCATATTAGAGATAACCTATTTTATTCTATAACATAAATCGGATTATAATACTCTATATTGGATATTCTATGTAATTCTTCTTTTAAATCGTTAAATAAGCGTACAAACTCTGAAAATGTTCCTTTTGGGGCTTTCAGAATTTCAAGTTTTATTAATTCCCTGACTACGGTGTCTTTAATAAATTTATCAAGAATTCTATAAAGATTGTTTCTTAATAAATATAGATATAAATTATCCTTAAAAACATATATTCTGTAAATAGGACTTAAAATTTTTGGTAGTCTTAATATCTTGCATTTTTTTCTATTTAATTTTTTAATCCTGCCTTTAGATTTTGAGATTAACGCCTCTATTATTTCTAAAGTATTAGATTTTTTATTACTGGCTTTTTTTATTGAAGTCTGCATTGTAATAGAAATTTTTTTCTAAGGAGGATTCCTTGATAAATATAATTTATCGGATAAAAAATAATGAATTCTGTCCTATAAAATTATATAGACCAAAATTCTACAAAAAAACTATTCCAATTTTTTCAGAAGACAGAAATAAAATCCTATGGTATCATGAATATGAGGATATAAACGTTGTGAGAATTTCAAATCGTCTATTAAGCGAGTTCCAAAAACATTAATTAATCCTCTCACACCATAATTCTCGGAAATTTCAATTATGGTAAAATTATTTAACTTATTTAAAACATTATGAATAACTAACTCATTTTCTTCAGGAGCAATTGAACAAGTACAATATAACAGTTTTCCTCCTAATTTTAATGCGTTCAATCCTGCTTTTAATAATTTCTTTTGGATTGAAGCCATTTTTTCAATATCCTTCATTCTTCTATTTTTCTTTCTACTTGAGTCTTGTCTGATCAATCCTTCCCCAGTACATGGAGCATCTAACAGAATTTTATCGGCTTTAACGTTTAATTTTGATAAGTTAATAGAATCCATATTAAGTACAATTGAATTAATAATTCCCATTCTGCGTAAATTAGTTTCTAAAGCAGGAATTCGATTTTTATTTTTATCAATTAAAATTAGCGTGCCTTCATTTTTCATTAATTGAGCTATATGTGTTGCTTTACTTCCAGGAGCAGCACACATATCAATCACAGTGTCATTTGGTTTAGGATCTAGAATAATAACAGAAACCATTGAAGCAACATTTTGTAAATAATAATAACCTTGGAGAAATTCATGCGAAGAACCTAAATTATAGGTTTCCTTAATTACTTTAAATCCATATGGAACCCATTTAATTGGTTCTAACTCGAATCCTTTTTGTTCTAATCTTTTCTTTAATTGTAAGGTAGATATCTTAAGGGTGTTGACTCGTATTGATGGTATTAATGGTTGCTCATTTGCTTTTAACAATTTCACTGTTTCATCCAATCCTAAGAATTGAATGTATCTTTCCAGCATATAGGGGAGATAACCATATTCTTCTGCGAGTTTTCTAGACTCTTTCTGTAATTGAGAAATTTATATGTCAACTCGATTTCATTCTATTAATACTAATAAAAAATAATAAATTATAATTGTTATCAGAGAGAAAATTAGTGTTATGATTGAAGTAGAAATTAAAGTTAAAATCTCAAATCCAGAAGTGATTCGAAAAAAGTTTGAAGAAAATAAGGGTATTTACAAAATTTCGCTTCTTCATGAAGATACTTACTTCAATATGCCAAAGGGATTGAGAGATTTTAAAAAAACTGATGAAGCTTTAAGACTGAGGAAATCTATTGAATTTAACAAAAATGATAAGACCAGGGAACAAACCATAAATCATTATATAGCCTATAAAGGTAAAAAGATAGACAATTCCACAAAAACTCGGGAAGAGATTGATATTAAGATTGAAGATATAGAAAGAATGAAAACATTATTAAAAGAATTAAGTTTCCAAGAAATTTTTACGGTAAGAAAGGAAAGAGAATTATATGAGTTTGACTTTAAAACCTACCATATTGAAGCATTAATTGATTATATACCGCTTTTAAAACAGCATTTTATAGAAGTCGAATATTTATCAGATTCTTATGGCAAACTTGATGATTTTAGAAAAGTTTTATTTAATTTCTTGAGTCTATTTGGCATTAAAAAAGAAGAATCCATAAGAAAATCATACTTAGAACTGATTTTTGATAAACTTAAAGGAAATTTAAAGAATTAAATGAGTATATTAAATAAAATATACTCAATAAGGAAATGGAAAAGAAATAAACTATTTATCACTAATTAAAAAATGAACCTAAAAGAATAATAATAAAATGGGGACCAATTTTTATAGATAGAAATCTAATAATGAGACGTAAACAAATTAATATATAACAAGAATGTTTTTTACGATTATTTGCTTCAAATATCTTTCAAAAAGTATTAACTTTTCTTGATGTTAATTAATCTGATTTCTTCTTTAAATCTTTATATTGTCCATCCATGATTTGTACCATGTATCGTCTTCCTTTAATAATCCACATAATTTTATGACCTTCTCTAGCTTTTTTCCCCCATTCTGATTTTTTATTACGGTTTTGTTCAATATATCGATATCCAAAAAGATCCACATATTTCACCCCACTTGAGAACTTTTTTATAGGGTATTCAATCTGGTCAATTTCGACACTTTTTTTACCTTCGAATATTGCATTATAAATTTTCAGACCATTTTCTACTAAATTTTCCATGATGATTACTCTTCTTATATAGCAAATTAATACAACAGAGAGAGTTTATTATTGGTTTTAATTTTTTAGCATTTAATTTTTTGCATTTTTAAGTTTAGTTAAATCGCTAAAAAAATGAAAATTAAAAAACAGTTATATAAAGAAATCAAATATTTCGTGTTATTATCGTAAAAAAGGTTTTTATTCTAAAAATTTAAATGCGCGTTAGCCTATGTTTAACCAAATAAAAGAAAGAAGTAGATTAATTAATATAAATTGTTTAATTTCATCTATTTTTTAAAAAAATACATCTAAATGCTGAAGTTCTTAATGGTTTACTTTGATATTGATCATTTAGGATTTAACTGCGGTAAAATTAAGGAAAAATGTTCGAAATACCCTAAATTCTGTGTAGAATGTATAAAAAATAAACTAAAACAATTGGGTTTTGAAATCGATTCTAATTTAAAAGTATTTGAAGTTGATTCTTATGAAAGACGCCTAAAGATGGAACGCGAGTTAATCTGGCGAAAATTTTTAGACGTTCTAAATATAAGGCATGTCATAATCATCGATAAAGAATCGGGATTAACTTTATTAAATTATCCTGTGTCAGGAGAAGAAATTAATGCAGATTTGTTGAGCGGATTCATTCAAGCTAATATAACCTTCTCTGAATCCCACAAAATTTCACATAAAAGTTCATTTTCAACAAGAAATCATAAATTTTATGAATTTCAATATCAAAACTTCAATATCCTCTTAAGAAATGGAGGATTTATTAGACTATGCTTAATGCTTGATCACAAAGCTTCTAAAAATATGAGAACTCAGGTTCTTCAATTCATTCCTGAATTTGAAGAAATTTTCGATAAAGAACTACGTAATTTTAGAAATGTAGGAATGTTTTATTTTAAAAATATGGTTGATTACATTGTTGATTCATTTGAAATTAAGTTAGTGTTCCCTATGATTCTAACTGGCTCAATCGCTCCAAATGATTTGGAAAATATAAATCAAAATCAAATTCAAAAAGCCATAGTTAATCTAGCTAAAGAATTACTTGTTTCAAAACCATTTTTCTTTATAAATAATCTACTGAATCGAGTGAAAAAAATCGTTAACTTAGATGCAAATGTTATTTTATTTCAGATATATCAACTAGTAGAAAATAAGATCATTATTCCTACAAATCTAGAAGCAGCTGTGAGCAATATCGAAATGATCCAAGAAGCTCATGATGAAAAAGTCGCTAAATACAAGCCTATTTCCTCTATTATTATAACAGAGACAGATTTTGAAGATTTAAAAGAGAAAATAGAAGATATGGATAAGAATTCTGCAATTAAAATGATAAGAGACCTAATCAAAAAAGGTAAAGTTGCTGAGAAAGCTTTAGCTTACCAAGCAGGTGAAAAAGAATATAAGAAAGCCCTCTTTCTAGCAAGAGAATTTAATTTGAAAATTGAAATTGATAGAATTTCAAAAATGTTATTAGAATTAGATAAACAATTTAAACAAATAGAATTGGACTTTACCTTAAAGGCAGGAGAAAATGCTGAAAATAGTGGTGATTATATACATAGTATTCAATATTATCAAAAAGCATTAAAGATACTCGAGAGTTTTTTAATTTATAATATTTCTGATTCTCGAATTAAAAAATTGAAAAAAAAAATCATCAAACTCCGTGAAGAAATATAATTCATTACACTAGGATATCTCCAACCTCACTACTTCATGATGACAAACTGTAAGTGATGCATTTGAGGGAGCAATTAACTTCACATCATCCATTACTTCCACAAAAGAAGAAAGAATTACTAAATTATCATTATTTCCTATTAATTGAACACCATCATGAAGAAGGCAATTATCTGCGATAATAGTTTTTTCTAATTTAACATTCTTCGAAATGTACGCTTCATTGTAAACTAAAGTATCTTTGATTTCTGTACTTTCGCCAATATATACATTGTCTCCAATAATTACGTTTGGTCCAATTCGACAATTCTTTTTAACCACTACATTTTCTCCAATAGTAACAGGTGCATATATCAGTGCTTTACCTTCGATATCTAAACTGTCATCAATTAGATTTTCCTTTTCTTCCTTTAGATTTTTTAATATGTCATTCATTAATTGAACATTTGCTTCCAATAATTCTTCGGGTTTACCGATATCTTTCCAAATACCAGGTATTGGATAATGATATAATTTTTCTTCACTTGCAATAATAGGAAATACCTCTCTCTCAATTGATACTTTTTTTAATGGTTCAATATATTGAAAGACTTCAGGTTCTAAAAGATAAACTCCGGCATTGATAGGCATTGGAACATATTTTCCCTCTGGAGGTGTGTATTCAGTTTTTTCGAGAAACTTTAAAATTTTATTTGTTTCTTCATCAACAATCAATACCCCATATCTTGATGGATCAGGAACAATTTTACTCGCAATTAAACCTACACCTTTATACGTCTCGTGGGCTTTAATCATTTCTTTGAAATCAAAATTTAGAATAACATCTCCATTTAACATAAAAAAATTTTCATCTTTTAGGTAATCTTCAGCTAATTTTATTGCTCCAGCAGTTCCTAATGGATTTTTCTCATCGGTATATTGTATATTTATTCCAAGTTTCTCTCCATTTCCAAAATAATTTTTTACAATATCTGCCATAACATTAACTGCCAGAACTATTTCTTTAACTCCTGCTGATTTTAATAATAATATTTGTCGTTCAATAACTGGTTTATTAACTACTGGGATTAAAGTCTTAGGAATCACACAACTCAAAGGTCTAAGCCTTGTTGCAAAACCACCCGAAAGAATTATTCCTTTTGTCATAGAACAGAATATTGTATATTATTTTTTATAAAGGAATTAAAATAAAAATTAAAATTTATTTAATACACATCAAAATGAATAATCAACGATCAAGCTTTATAATTTAATAAAACAATTTTATTAACTTTATGACCTTTTCTAATTTCTTAGAAAAGAAAAAAAAGATTTTATTTCTTAAATAAGGGATCTGCTTCTTGCAAAACACGTCTCTGGATTTTTCCCATAATGTTCTTAGGCACCTCGTCAATAATATCAATCATAGCAGGACATTTCCATTTTGTCATATTCTTTTCAGTCCAAGTTATTAATTCTTCCCCGGTGATTTTACCATTGTATTCAGGTTTTAAGGACACCCATGCTTTTGTGATTTCACCAACTTTACCCTTAGGATCGGGTAAACCAGCAACGGCAGCTTCTGACACTGCTTCGTGACTCATAAGCATAGTTTCAACTTCTGCTGGGAAGACTGAATGACCCGCGACTTTAATTAATTGTTTCTTTCTATCTCTTATAGCTATAGTTCCATCATCATTCATAAATCCAATATCACCAGTTAGAAGCCACGTTCGACCATCCCATTTTTTCAACGTATCTGCTGTTTCTTCTGGTTGGTTTAAATATCCTTTCATAACTTGAGGACCACAAACACAAATTTCGCCAGTATTATCCTCTCCAAATTTTGATCCTGATAAGCCATCTGCTATTGGTCCTTTCTCAAAATCGTCCGTATCAAAAATCCCCCAATCGGTACCCGTCAATGGCATCCCAATAGTTTCAATTGGGCTTTCACCGAACAAATTACCCGCACTGACAACAGGACTTGCTTCTGAAAGCCCATATCCTTCTACAATTCTTCCACGGGTATTTTCTTGAAATGATTTTTGTACAGGAGCATGCAAAGGTCCAGCACCTGAAATGCAGAGTCTTAACCTACCCATTAAATTCGGAAACTTTTCTAAATTTGGAAAATCCGCTATCCTCTTGAATAATATTTCAGCACCCGCATAAAAGAGACCTTTTGAAGCATCAATATGTGTAATTTCTTTTAAAAAATCACCTGTGGGTGGCGGTCTTGGAAAGAGCATCATCCAACCTCCCAAAGCTATAGCCACATTCATAACTGCTGTCATTGCAAATGAATGATACAATGGAATTGCCCCAATATCACCTACTCCCGGGTTTTCACCACCTACCCATAAAAGACATTGAGTTGCATTTGAAACTAAGTTGAAATGTGTTAAGACTGTTGCTTTAGGAACTCCTGTAGTTCCACCAGTCATAATAAATGTAGCTGGATGTTCAGTAGGATCAAATTCTACTTTAGGAAGATCGGGTTCGGCATTAAGAAGATCTAATAGGTTAATAGCACTTGGAAAGTCAACTTTTCCTTTTGGTATTTTACCAAACAATTTTCCTAATCCCTTCTTCAATCCTGATAAACCTGAAGCTAGATCAGCTATATTTGTGTAAATCATCATTTCAATATTAGTCTTTTTAATGATTGGACGTGCTAATTCTCCGTATAGTGCATCCAAGGTAATTAGAACCTTTGAATTAGTCATTTTAAGTTGATGTAATACTTCTAAAGGCTTATAAGTGGGATTTATACCAGTTCCAATTGCGCCTAATTTTACTGTTGCATAAAAGCAAATTACATATTGAAAACAATTTGGCATTAAAAATGCAACAACATCTCCTTTTTTCACTCCTAATTTGTGGAGCGAAGTTGCTAAAGAATCTATGGCTTTTCCTGCTTCCTCATAAGTCATCCATGATTCAATAAACCACATCATCTTTATATTAGCATATTTTTTTCTTTGCCTCTCGAAAAACTCTCCTAATGTAATTTTCTCAAATTTGTGATTTTTAGGTGTTTCTTTAGGCCACCACTTCTTAAACCACGCTTTATCTTCCTTTACTTGCCATTCTGACATCTTTTTTCACATTTTTATTGTTTTCATTGGATATAAGTATAAAATTTTATGTTTAAATACTAAGTAAAATTGACTTAAATTTATAAAGTTTATAAAAAATAACTTTGATTAAGAAGATATCTAATATTTAGGTTTTAGTTTACAGAGAATTCATAATTATTAAAAAATTATAACAAAAAAGATTAAAAGATAATAATAATTCGAAATACTAAGAACTTGAATAAATAATAAGAGAGAAAATATGCCTTGCATCCATGGTTTAGATGAAATAAATTGTCCCACTTGCCGAATATTAAAATCCACTGTACCATTAAAAGGTATTAATGGAAAAAAGACAAATTTTCTTAACGCAAATGATTTACTTTCTAAAAAAAAAATAAATCTTGAAAAAAAATTAATAGATGAAATAACATTTAAAAAAACCAATCCACATCCTCCTAATCTTTTAGCAAAACCTAATTTCATATATGAAATCCCTAATTTTAGAAATGAATTATTCTTGGAAAGATCTAAAGATCTCAATTTGACAAAAGAAGATAATTACGGGATTACTAAAAAAATTCCTCTCGAAAGCCCTGAATGGAAATTTGAGGAAGAAGACTAAGTTCCTCTCAAAAAATTCATATTAATCTTTAAATCATTTCTTACTTATTACATTAGTATTTTAAGGGATTATATCATAATAATAAATTATAACTTCAACAATGAAATAATTAAGAGGTGAAACTAATGGCACAAATGGAAATTACTTGGCTTGGTCATGCTGCCTTTAAAATAAAAACACATAGCGGAAGAATTATTTACCTTGATCCTTATCAGATTAAAAAAGGAGAAGAGAAAGCAGATATAATTGTTTCAACACATTCTCACGGGGATCATTTTGATTCAAGCAGTATACAAAATCTTATGAGGGATGATACGGTTGTCATAGGACCTGAGAGTATTGCTAGTAGTCTGCAAAAATTCGATGGTACACCATTGAAATTAGGGCACTCATTTGACTATAAAGATCTTTCTATCGAGTTAGTTCCCGCATATAATATTAAGAAGCCAAATCATCCCAAAATAAATGAATGGGCAGGGATTATTGTTAGCTCAGAAGACAAAAGTGTATATCATGCTGGAGATACTGAACGAATCCCTGAAATGAAAGATTTAGCAAGTCGAAACATTACTGTAGCTATGATGCCCTGTGGTGGAACCTATACTATGGATTTTGATGAAGCTACTGATTCAATTATAGATGTGAAACCTGAAATCGCAATTCCAATGCATAATTGGGGCAAGGATTTAACTAAATTTAAAGAACTCATAGAGAAAAAGGACCCCAGCATTAACGTAGAAATACTAGAAGAAGGTGGCGAACCCCTAAAAATTTAAATTTTATTTCTTATTTTATTCACTTTTTTTATTTTATTATTTTTTCATGTCTATCTCAAATGGTTAATCAATATTTTATTAAGATAAGATTTTAAACTATGGATTTTAAAAGTATTATATAAAATTCTAAATATCAATAAATTTAGCATAAGATAATGCAAGGAGTGAAGAAAAATGGAAATTGATGAAGATTTGAAATCAAATACTAGTGTCGCGTATATTTCTATGGAGATAGCAGTTGATTCAAACATTCCTACATATAGTGGAGGTTTAGGTGTATTATCTGGAGACACAGTAAGGTCAGCTGCAGATTTAGAAATACCTATGGTAGGAATTTGTTTATGTTATAGTTCTGGATATTTTTATCAATTTTATAATGAATTTGGAGAACAAAAAGAAAAGGAAATTGCTTGGAACTTCTATTACGAGTTTGATAAAGTAGAAAAGCCAATTACCATGAAAATCGAAAACAAAGATGTTCTCGTAAGTGCTTGGTTATATCGAGTAATAGGTCAATCTGGCCATGTACTTCCAATTTACCTTTTAACTACTGATGTTGAAGGAAATGAAGATTGGATAAGACGTATGACCGGATCTTTATATGATTCCACATCAAGATGGAACAGAATAGTTCAAGAGATGATTTTAGGAATTGGAGGGGTCAAGCTTTTAAAATCATTGGGGTATAATAATATTGAAACTTATCATCTTAATGAGGGACATGGTTCTTTTGCTACTCTAAAATTATTTAATGAATTAGGTAGTATTGAAAAAGTAAAAGAGAAAGTTGCATTTACAACCCATACTCCTGTACCAGCGGGTCATGATCGATTTAAGCAAGATTTGGTTGATAAAGTTTTTGAAAATAGGATGCCAAAAGAAATTAGAAAACTTGCTGATGATAAAGGTGAGTTCAATATGACGTTTTTAGGTATGGCTCTTTCAAGATATCGAAATGCTGTAGCACGAAAGCATGGAGATATCTCAAGAAGAATGTTCCCTCAATATGAAATTGACTATATTACTAATGGAATACACTTGCCTTTCTGGGTATCTAAACCATTCCGGAAAATGTTTGGAAGAAAATGGCCAAATTGGAGGGCAAATCCTTCTGTTCTTGAGAATGCGATTGAATTAGATGATTTAGATGTATTTGATGCACATATTGAGAATAAGTTCAATCTAATCAATTATCAAAAAGGTCACAGTTGGAATTTACTTGATGAGGAGCTGATTACTATTGGATTTGCACGACGTTTTGCAACCTATAAAAGAGCAATCCTAATATTTCATGAAATTGATAGATTAGGTAAAATCTGTAAGAACAATGTTCAATTTATCTTCGCAGGAAAAGCTCACCCAAAAGATCAAACGGGAAAGGATTACATTAAGAAGATTCATGAATCTGGAGAATACTTATATGATAATTATGGGGTAAAAGTAGTAATGATGGAGAATTATAATATGGATCTCTCTCATATGCTTATATCTGGAGTGGATGTCTGGCTTAACACACCGAATAGATATCGTGAAGCTAGTGGTACAAGTGGGATGAAGGCAGCTTTAAATGGTGTACCAAATCTGAGTGTTCAAGATGGATGGTGGTTGGAGGGCTATAAAATGAATCGTTTAGCTGGCTGGGCTATCGGCCCTGATGACTCAAACCTTGATGACCCTGGTGTTTCAAACAGCTGGGATATTGATTCTAATGCGATATATGAGATATTAGAAAATAAAATTATCCCAACTTATATGGATCATGATGAGTGGATCTTCAGACAAAAAAATGCTATTTCATTAGCTTCCTTCTTCAACACTCATAGAATGGTTGAACAATATGCGAAGAGAGCTTACCAACTGAGAAGACAGAAGCCTTGGAAATATATTGAATAAATTTATTTTATTTATATTTGTAAAGTCTTATTAAATTCTTTTTTTCAATTTAATTATTATCTCTCTTAACCTATCTTCTTAAAGGATTTTCGTAATTTTTCTATGATCTCATTTACAGAGTCATCTTGTTCTGTAAGACGTAAATATACATCCTCTAAACTCGCACCAACTTTATTTGTTTGCTGGCGGAGTTCTTCTAGAGTCCCAATTCCAATAATCTTCCCCTTATTTATGATCCCTATGCGATCGCATAAATCCTGCGCTATTTCCATGATATGGGTAGAAAAGAGGATTGAACCGCCTCGTTGCGTGTGAAACTTCAATATTGATTTTACCACCTTTACAGATTTAACATCAAGTCCGGCAAGTGGTTCATCTAATATGAGCAAATCCGGTTCATGGAGTATGGCAGCAATAATTTGTAATTTTTGTTTATTACCATGCGATAAGCTATCAATAAGGTGCTCATAGATTTCGGTAGCTTCGAAGCTATCTAAATAATCTTTTGCCACTTTTGTCGTCGGAATTTCATCTAATTCCCTAATTGATGCTATAAAGTTAAATAACTCTTTAGGGGTTAATGCTTTAAATATAAGAGGCTCTTCTGATACATATCCCACGCGCTTTTTAATTTGAACTTCGTCAAGTTCAGGATTTATTCCAAAAATACTTATCTTTCCTTCGTCTGGCTCAAGGATACGTAGAAGGAGTTTGATGGTTGTTGTCTTTCCTGCGCCATTCGGCCCTAAAAGACCAAAAATCTCTCCCTGATGAACGTTAAATGAAATGCCATTTAAAGCTTTCACATTTCCATAGAATTTTTTTAAGTCTTCAACGGCTATTACTCCTTTAGAAGATATTTTTCCTTTTTTTTTAACCTCTAGCTTATTTTTTTTAGATTTAGTCTTTAATGGATATATCTCTGTCGATTGAAACGTGGTTACTATTTCTTCATCTCTGGATGATTTTCTCTTTCCAATTAGCATATCAGTTAGAATTATTACAACAATAATAAGAATTAAAATTATTGTAATTTCAAAAGAATAATTACCTATTTTAAATATATTCCCTTCGCAAAAAAGTTCTTTAATATTATCCCCAATGTTTCTTAAATCATTATTTAAAAGGTAATTATAACTAGAATGATCTAAGTAAATACCAATAGAATTATTAAAAATTGTGTTTCCTACGAGCTTGTTATTATCACTCAATAATAAATATATCCCAGACTCTATATTGTGATTTACGGTGTTTTCTGAAAGAAGACAATTTTCACAACAATACATCCCTATTCCCTGCCTGTTTTTATTTACAATGTTTCCTGAAAGGGTATTATTATTACTATTAGATAATACTATCCCATTAATATTGTTGTAACTTGCGTTATTTTTCATAATCTTATTGCCATGACTTTCTGTTAAAAAGATCCCACTTATTTCATTGCATTTTAAGTTGTTTCCCGAAAGAGTGTTATTATTACTAATATATAAACGCAGCCCGTTCAAAATGTTGTAACTTGCGTTGTTTCCCGAAAGGGTGTTATAATTACCAGTAGTAAACGAGAACCCATAATAATTATTATGATTTGCGTTATTTCTAATAATGATATTTCTATTACTATCCCATAAATACATCCCGGACGCTTGATTGTGATTTACGGTGTTTTCTGAAAGAAGACAATTTTCACAATAATACATCCCTATTCCCTGCCTGTTTTTATTTACAATGTTTCCTGAAAGGGTATTATTATTACTATTAGATAATACTATCCCATTAATATTGTTGTAACTTGCGTTATTTTTCATAATCTTATTGCCATGACTTTCTGTTAAAAAGATCCCACTTATTTCATTGCATTTTAAGTTGTTTCCCGAAAGGGTGTTATAATTACCAGTAGTAAACGAGAACCCATAATAATTATTATGATTTGCGTTATTTCTAATAATGATATTTCTATTACTATCCCATAAATACATCCCGGACGCTTGATTGTAATTTGCATTGTTTTCTGAAATGGTATTATTATTACTATCAGATAACCATATCCCATAATCAATATTGTTATTTGCGGTATTTCCCGAAAGCGTGTTATTATCACAATAAGAAGATAAGCTTATTCCAGATCCTCCATTAAATGAAA
>CAZBNW010000060.1:0-15620 GCA_964493385.1 uncultured archaeon
TGGTATTATTACTATTTATTAGTTTTTATAATCATTTAGGACTTGTAAAACCTATTAAAAATGAAAACGCATAAACGGGAGCAACAAGTGCCACTCTTACAAGTTGCTTTGGATTTTGAAAGTCTAGATGATGCTTTGGCTATGGCAAAAAAGGTAGCTCCTTTTGTAGATATTTTAGAAGCTGGAACACCATTAATAAAATCCGAGGGTGTACGAGTTATTCAAACATTAAAGAAGGTATACCCAGAGAAATTAGTATGTGCTGATCTAAAAACTGCTGATGCTGGCTATCTTGAGGTGCGAATGGCTGCCCAAGCGAAAGCTGATATTGTCACCGTACTTGCTGATGCTTATGATATTACAATCAAAGAGGCTTTACGAGCTGCCCATGATTTTCACGTTGAAATTATGGCAGATCTCATCATGTCTCGATCGCCAGCTATCAGATTAGCAGGTCTCATAGACCTTAAATATAAAAATACAAAATTACATTATGCTGCCGTGCATAGCGGCTTAGATCGCCAAGCATCACGGCGAGCTCCATTACTAGAATTAGAATTAGTAGCACGATTACGAGACCATCCACGTTTAGCGGTGGCTGGTGGGATTCGAGTTGCTGATATTCCCAAAATATTAGCTTATCCACTAGACATTATCATTGTGGGTGGAGGGATTACTCGTGCGGAAAATCCAAGCAAGGCCGCAGAGAAGATTCGAAATGTAATTCACCAATCTAAGCTATAACTTATTTTTAAATTGGTTAATTGAATAATCCACAATTTCTTTTGCATCTTTAACACTTTTCCATTCTTTAAATTTAACCCATTTATGCGGTTCTAATCGTTTATATGTCTCGTAAAACTCTTGAATTTCCTTTAGCTTATGTTGATGTATATCTTGAATATCATTATATCCACTAAATCTTGCATCATTAACTAAAACAGAAAGAATTTTCGGGTCATCTCCATGTTCATCCTCAATAATTAAAGCACCAATAACTCGAACTTTTACAATACACCCCACTTCAAGTGGTTCATAACTTAATACCATTATATCGAGAGGATCATTATCATCTGACCATGTTTGGGGGACAAAACCATACTCTACGGGGAAAATGACAGATGATGGAATAATTCGATCCAAAACAAAAGCTTCCCATTCGTGTTTATACTCGTATTTATCTCTTGAACCACTAATAACTTCAATTACTGCATTTAAAATAACTGGAGGGTTATCTCCAGGCGGGATATCTTTCCATAGATTCATAATTATCTAAATTTAAATAGGTTTTTTAAGTATTACTTCTTAATTTTAAACTAATACAAAATTTCGGTAATAGTAAAAAAAATAAATTTGTAAGTTATTTCAATTATACCTATTATTTTTTAATTTTAGTTTTGTTTTTTTCCAAAAGTTAATTATCTGTTATTAATTAATTACTTTATATTGTAAAATATGTAATTTTGAATACATTATGAATGACATCGAAAATGAAAAAAGAATAAAATCTGAGAAATCGGAAGAAAAGAAGAAAGAAAGTAAAAAATCAGCCAAGCGATCAAAAAAGACGCAAGGTCAAATGATTCAAGAAGCACTTGGTTTAGGTCCAACAGAGATTCAAGATGTTGAGAAAAAACTTTTTATTGTTCGATTTTTAGATTATTTTTCTGAAGAGTTATTAGACTTTATTTTTAAGGATAACACTCTAAATCAATATATAAAGCAAATTACAACGCATATAGAAAATTTCGGTATATTAAGTGAAGAAGATAGACTTTTAAAGCAGAGTTTCGAATCAAAAGGTATTATAGACATTATCAATAAGTTAAAAGTAAAAGCAGAAGAACTCGCTCTTAGTAAAGGAGTAAAAGGTTCAATGGATAAACGTTTACGCAGACTTACTTTATATATTACATTACCTATGTTTATTCCAGTTGTGATATCATTAATTTGGCCAGATTTAACATATTTCTTACTTCCGATATTGTGTGTTTTTTGTATGGCGCCTCAATTGATTAGAGGTAAAATTGTTAAAAAATGGTTTCAATTTAAAGAACAGAATAAACAGGAAATTTATACTGAAAATAGAGAAGATATTATGATTTTAAAAAATTTTGCTGGTGAATTATTGGATAATATAAGATCAAGACTTATAGAACTGAAAGTACCTCTACAGCTAATCAAATTTATGCTTCATAGTAGAGATTATGAAAATTTAAGATTATTAAATCAAAAGAATATAAGAGGTACAATGCAATATTTTTATACTTTTGATTATCCCCCAGGATTAGAACCATTTACGATACCCCAGCAACTTCAACAATATCAACAACCAATAGTGCCAGAAAAAAAGAAAGGCGAAAAATTGGAGAAGAATTTCATTGTACTTACTGAAATTCAAGGGCGAGAGGGAATTATTAATTATTTTGTCCCGACACTTAAAGATAGGCTTGCAGAAAACATCAACGAGATGTTAAATAACTCTGAATTTAGTAAAGCTCCTAATGACTTCACAACTATTTTGCCTAATTATTCAGAAAACATGGCAATTTATTGCATATGCGGTGAAGTTGTAGAAATAAGTAATATTCAAATTTGTAATTGGAAAAATCAATTCAAATTTTATTTATTCGAAGGGAATGAGTGTAAATGTGGAGAAATGGTTTATGCGCTCTCATTAATGGATGAATCAGCGGAAATACCTGAAGAATTGAAAGAAATTTTCCTAAGCTAATTTTTTATTCTTTTTTATTTTTGAATACCAATCATAAAGTAATTTATATCCTCTAACAGCCCGTTCTACCTCATTTTCAAAAACAGGTATTTTTAGTTCTGAGGCAGTTTTAATAACTCGTTTAGCACCTTCGTGTTCTGCCTGAATTAGAATTACAATTATTGGTTTGTCTGGAAATGCGTTTTTAATTTTATCAAAAATGTTGAAATTAAATTCAATTTCTATGAAAAATTCTAATGCTAAAATTAAACCATCAACAGCATCATCTTTTAGTAATGTTTTTGAAGAAGTATTATATATTTCGCAAATCTTAGTACCAACAAATCTTTCAGGGGGCCAGTAATCGACGGGATTCCCTAAATTACAAGTTGAACCCCCCACTTTATCAAGAATAATTTTTTTATGTTCTTGACTCACTTTAGCAATTGACAAACCTTGATTTCTCATTTCTTTAACAATTAAATAGATTGCTCCAGAACTTGGTCCTATTATCCCTAGATTAGAACCTTTTGGTTCTGGACACCATAAAAATATTTTTGCTAAATCAAACAGTTCGATATAATTTAAAACACGGATTCCTCCAACTTCTAGTAACTTATTTTCTCTTGATTCATCTTTACCTACATAAAAAAATAATATCGGTTTAACGGGAGCAATTTCCTCTACAGCTTTAATAATTTCATCTGTAATTTCTCTTAAAAAAATCGAAATAACCTTAGTTGACTCATCTTCTTTCAAATACTGTAAAACATCTGCATCGTTAACATCGAAGCCATATCCTAAATGAATCACTTTAGAAATAGGTAAATCTTGAGATGGTGCCCACCAGCCCATTGCTCCTGCTAATCCTCCAGATTGGGCAATAAAACTAATCCCTTCCTTTATTTTCCTGTTTCTTTGCATTACATACTGTCTTACAGGTATAATTGAAGTAGTGAAATTATCATTAAAATTAATTATCCCTAGCATCGAAGGGCCACAATAAGAAACATCATATTTTTCACTAATTTTATCTAACTTTTCTATTAATGTGAGATCCTCAATGTCAAATCTTAATTCTGATTCTATAGCTATATTTTTAACTCCAAAGATAGCTAATTTTTCAAAAGTTTCTGCGATTTTATTTCCCAAAACTATTACTGCTAGTTCTGGAACTTCAGGTAACTCTTCTAAAGAATGATAGGATTTAATATCTAGTATTTCATCAGCTTTTGGATTTAAAATGTATAAATTACCTCTATAAAAAATCTCTAAAAGATTTTTTAAAATGGTATAGCTAAAGGTGTATGCTTTTCGTGAGACACCAACTATTAAAATACTTTTAGGGTTAAAGAAAGGTTCGAGATTCTTCAAGATTAGTTTTCAAATGGTTTTAATATTATTTAGTTTTTAGATTATTTACAATTTATAATATTTTATAATTAACATAGACTTATTTAAGTATTTCAAATAGATCATAAGTAATAACCTCAGTGGTACTTTAAAATGTCGGTTGCTTTAGGATTGTTATTTGGAATAATGAATACATTAGTTTTACACCTCGCAAAGGGTATGGAAAGACATGGGATAGAAATTTTTTCTAGAAAGAAATCTTTTAAAGAAAAAGGTAAAAAACCTTTAATTTACATTATTGGTTTTACTTTGAACAACACAGTATTTATTTGGCAGATAGTAGGGATAACATTTGCAGCAGCAGCCGTTTTTTCCAGCGTTTTTGGTTTAGGATTGATTTTACTAATGTTTTATTCACATTACATATTACATGAGGAAATAAGTAAACCAGAGCTAATAGGAGCTATAACAATAATCATTGGAACAACCATGGTCGGAATTTTTTATATAATGGAACCAGAAAATACTGTAAATGTCAATTATGTTAACTTTTTTATACTTATAATAGTAATTATTATTCTCGTTTTATTTCTTATAGGCTTTTCTTGGAAAACTAAGATTGCTGTAGCATTTATATTTGGTGCTGTTGCAGGAACATTGGGAGGAACGGATAATGTTTTAAAAAGAATTGGATTAACATCCAGTAATTTTATTGAAGCTTTTGCCGGACTGTTACGATTAGAGCTAGATAGCTTTATTTTTTTATTTAGTTTTCTTGCGGGTCTTTTCGCAATGATATTAACCCAAATAGGATTTGCTAAGGGAGCTGACGCTTCAAGATTAGTTCCGATGTATAATTCATTGTATATAGCAGCACCAGTTGTTTTTGAGTTAATAATTGTACAAGGAGCAAGTGTGTCTATTGGGATAATTATTTCAATTTTAATTATAATTATGGGTGTTTTTCTAATGAATATTTTTAAAAAAACAGGAGAAAACTCACATAAAAATAAAATTACAGAAGAAGTCTAAGAAATTATTTATTCTAAGTAGTAACAAATTCTAATTCATAGAGAGGTATTTCTCTCCTTTTCTTATCATCGTATAATGGCAATCCTGATTGTTTTAATAATTCTGGTGTTTTATAATTCAGGATTACAATTTGACAAGAACTGGCGATTTTCATACTAGCAACACGCAGACGATCGCGTACTAATGGGAGGTTTTTAATATAACACCCTACTTCAGCAACTATTTGCCCTGCTCTAACTCGAGCACATACTCCAGTGGATCTTCCAAAAGAGTTTCTCATACCTGATTGTACACGATCTGCTCCAGCAAATGCCAACATTCTGTTCTCTCTAATTTTTTGAAAAGGTTTTGGTCGTATTCGAAGTCGAAAATTTTGTCTTCCTAGTTTTCTTTGAAGAACACCATTAATGGTAATTCTAATCGCTTCAAGGGCATTTGAAGAGATTTGAATTTGGGAATTTACTTTTAAACCTACTACAAGCTCCCAATCTTCCCATGGCACTTCTTTGGCACCACCCCAGTACCTTACAATCTTGCTTTGCGCTCCTCCACGAGCGAATTCCCGTCTCCGATTAGAGCTTCTCTTATATTGATATGGTCTTCTACTCCATTTGGAATAACAGTGCCACGGTCTCCTATTAGCGATGTCTAATCACCTTTTCGGTTAATCGACTTTAATCTTTCTAAGAATTGGTAAATTTAATTAGAGTAAATCTTTTTTTGTTATATAACAAATATAATTTAATGATTGTTTAAAATTTGTTATTTCTAATAAGTTTTATCATAATTAAAGCATCTAAGATTATTTAGATCAATATATTTTACACTAAATTTATCTCAAAAAAAATAAAAAAGGCTGTTAATAAATTTTTATTATAGGTTATTTTTTCGAGAATTCATCTGGATTACCACCGGATTCAAGGTACTCCGCATACTTTTTCAAGCTTTTTAAGAGCATTTCTGCAGCAATTCCTAAAATAGGCTCTTGATTTGGATCATCAAATTCTGACCAAATTGTAGCTTCGACGACATCTCCCTTTGGTTTTAAAACGTATCCTATACTTTTCATAGGACTTCCTTCTTGAGTTGCGGAAAGACGTTCAGGAGAAACGGTTTCTACGCGAGTGGATGTAAGATCTCCAACATTGGTTTTAAAAAAATAATTACCTTCACCAAGTTTACTAACCTCATTTACAACAATATTCCACCTAGCATAATCATCATCGTTATCAACAATTTCAAAAATTTTTTCTTGAGATGCTGCAATATCTATTGTTTTTTCAACTTTTGGCATTAATTTAACACCTTTAGCATATTGTTTATTTTAATGTAAAAAGAGATTGTTTAAAGTTATTAATAAAATTTTTGATTCATATCTTTATTTTCAATAACACTCAAAATTAAATAAACTCTATATTTAAATTCCATAGAGAATAACTAAACAATTTTAATTAAATTAAAATCTAAAACTTGGCTATGTTCTTTTTTAGGAAACTATGATAGATATTGAAACTGCGTTAAACCAAAAAACCGAATTGCTGTGCAAGGGATTATTTCTAGATAATGAATTAATCCCCCAGTATAAAGAACAAGGAATTGAAATAGACTTCGGGCGAAAAGGTGGAGCTGGCCCGTCTGGAGGGAGGTATTTTTTATTAGAAGATGGGTTCACTTTAGCGAATGTTGCTCTCTGGAACACCCCTAATAGGACACAATTATTTCTAAAAGAAAATAAAGATGGTTATTTCAAAGTTTTTAATGAAAAAAGCAAAGAATTCTTTGGAAGTTTAAAGTTAATTCAAAATCCTCGCTTTTACAGTACTGAATTTAAAACTTCAGACGGAATTCCAATGAAAAAGATAGCTTTGGTACATGGAATAGACTGTTTAGCAAGCACAATATATCAAAAGTGTGTGTATTGGGCATGTGGAGAAGCATGTACTTTCTGCGGGATTGAAGTAAGTTTGCAAAATGACGCAACCGTATTAGAAAAAAATGCTAAGCAGATGTCAGAAGTTATCAATGCTGCTAAAAAAGAGGGGAGATGTACCCATATGACTTTAACTAGTGGAACGGATGAAACTCTTGATAAGGGAGCAAATAGATATATTGAATTATTAAAAGGAGTCAAAGAACAACATCCGGATATCCCTTTGCATGTTCAAATTGAAGCTTTAGAAGACTTAGAATATATTAACAAATTAAAAGAAGCAGGAGCAGATACTATTGGTATACATGTTGAAGTACTGGATGAATCAATAAGAAGAGATATTACACCTGGTAAATTTCACATATCTTATGAAATATTTGAAAAAAATTGGAAGTACGCCATTGAGATTTTTGGGAAAAATCAGGTGTCCAGTTATGTTTTAACAGGATTTGGAGAATCTAAAGGAGATTTTATAAGAGATGTAGAAAAAGTTATTTCAATTGGAGTTATTCCATATATCACGCCGGTAAGATCCATCCCGGGGAAAAAGGATTTACCTATTACATATTATAAGGATTTAATAGAGATCTATAAGGATAGTGCAAAACTTCTAAAACAATATGGAGTTAATCCTTTAGAAAATAAAGCTGGCTGCGTGAAGTGCGGAGGTTGTTCTGCGATTAATGAAGCATATAAAGCAGCATAAATTATCTGAAAATCGGTAATAAAATTATTTTTTTAATAAATCTGCTTTATTTTGAATTACCAACTCTTAAAATTTAAAATACTTATTGCTTTTTAATTAAATTAATATTTTAGATCAAATTTTAAAATGGTATTATGTTGTTAAAAGGAAAAAATATCATAATAACTGGTTCTGGTAGAGGGATAGGGAAAGCTATAGCATTAGCTTGCGCTAAAGAAGGAGCAAACGTAGGATTAACTTCAAGAACTCTTGAAGAATTGAATGCAACTAAAAAAGAGATTGAAGGTTTAGGAACTGGAGTGAAAGTAGTTGTAAGAACTGCTGATATTACGAAATTTAATGAAGTTATTGAAGCTTTTATGGCATTTCATGATGAGCTTGGTTTATTTAACGGTGTAATCGCAAATGCGGGTTATTCTCGAATGTGGACTACTCATGAGTTTATCAATGAGAAATTTTCTGAAATCTTAAATGTCAATGTGCTAGGAGTGTTCTATACATTTAAAGCAGCTTATCCATACATGAAAAAGGATGATAAGAACGATAAAGCAAGGTTTATAATCACTGGTAGTGAAGCATACCCAAACGCTCCATCAAAACTTACTGCATATGTTGCAACTAAATATGCTGTTGTAGGAATGCAAAAAGCTATAGCAACAGAATATAAACGAGAGAATATAAATTTTAATATGGTATTACCAACACAGGTAGATACACGTTTATTAAGAGGCAAGAAAGCAGGGGACGGAAACAAACCTGATAGCGTTTTAAATCCGTGGGATTTAAATGACTTTTATCTGTTTCTGTTATGTGATGACGCTAATAGAGTTGACAATGCTCTTATGTTTGCTTGGGATTTTAATGAAGTTAAAAAATTATTAACTGAAGCACCTTCAGGCAAGAAAGATAATTGGGAGGTTTTCAAAGACTATTTGAGAGAAAGAGCTCCAAAAATTTACGAGAATGTTAAAAATCTTGGAAAAGCAGTAGATTTTATCATTGCTCGTTCTAAATAATTTTATTCACTTTTGAAATTAATTTATTTCATTTAAAGGGATTCTTTTCTTTAAGTATTTTCTGTTGATATTCTCTTAGAGGAGGTGGACACAAACCAACTTTAGTTGCTTCTTTCTTAATTAATTTCATAATTTCTCCTATATTTATGGATACAGGGCACCAATGGTAACAGTTTTCACAACTTGTACACAAAAATAATCCATCTCTTACAGCAGCATCAATTCCATTATGAATGAAGTCTCTAATAATAGCTGTAGCACCCCAACCATATTTGGATGCAAAAATATTACCAAAAGCTCGTGATGCAGTGCATATAAAATTACATGTTCCACAATTAATACAATTCAAAAATTCCTTATAAATCAAGTTTTCTTTCAATGCTTTCTTCCGCCAATCGTCTACGAGAATCACAACAACCTCTTTAGCGCCATACATTCCTAAAACATTTATACCTCTAATATCAGATGTACACGATGGACTTGAAATAAGACTGATATATGCAAAGGGAACATTATTAATTCGAGATTGTATTTTTGCCAAAAGTACAGCATCCAAAATTGTTGGCACTATTTTTGTAATCCCACAAACTACAATATGTTTTTCAGTCGCTCGTGTCAATAGACTTATATTTCCTTCATTCTCACCAAGTACAATAACACCATCCTCCGCTGATATTGCATTAGCGGATGTTAATGATATTTTTACTTCATTAAGTAGCTCCTTACGATAGGTTTTTCTATAATAATCAACAATCGAACTTGGTTTCGGCTCAAGCTCTATACCATGCACTTCTTTGATTCTTGCTACAATGTCATCTACTAAAAAATGAGCACCAGGACCTATCTGAAAACTTGGTAACTCGTAATCAAATAATTGGACAAGAACGTCCCCTAAATCTGTTTCTTTAATAACTATATTGTTTTTCTTTAATATATCGATAATTCCAATATCTTTTGCTTCATTAGATTTTGATTTGTAAATAACCTTATTATTTCCAAGCTCATTTATGAAAAATCGTTGAGCTTCTTCATTGGTATTGGCATAGTGCACTTTAAAATTATTGGTTTTACGCATCACATTTATACACTTTTCTACATAGTAGTCAATGTTTTCAAGAACCCGTTTCCTCATTTCTATGAGTTGTTCTCTATATTTCTCTACAAATTCTCGACTTGTATCCTCATAAAACTTTCTTGTATCATGTTGCCTTGTCTTCAAAACACAGCCAATTTTGAAAAAATCCCAAAATTTCTTTTCATATGTATCTTCTTCCCTTAATTTATCTACTTTACGTATTACTTCTTGATATAACTCCTTTCCTTTATCACTCATTAAAATTGATCAACTCCGTTCATTAAATTAACAATGAAATCTTCAAATTTAATAACAGGCTTTTTAATTTGATTTGCTTCTCTTATTCGTTTTAAGGCGGTATAACAAAAAGGGCAAGCTGTTAACAAGATCTTACCTTTTTTCATATGTTCAAAAATAGATTTGGCACTAAAGTCACTATTCTCTTTAAAAACCGAATAAACACCTCCTCCTGCTCCACAGCAAATACTATTCTTTTTATTAAATTCCGTCTCAACGAGTTCGACATTTTCAATTGCATTTAAGATGATTCTTGGTTCTTCTATGATTGGTGTGTTTGCGTTTCTTAAATGACAAGCATCATGATAATTAATATTTAATTTTTTTCCGGTGTATTTTAGATTGAGCTTTTTTAAATTCTCAGGTTCAATCAGAAATTGAAGAAAATGTTTTATTTTGACATTAAAATCTGATCCTAAATATTCTTGATAATATCTACTAAGATAATTATAGCAACCTGCGCATATTGTTACAAGTTCAGTAACATCATTTGCTTTAAACCAATTGTTTACATATTGAACGTGATTCTTTAGCTCATCATCGGTAGATATATGATATGCTAATGAACCACAACAAGGAGGATTCTCGATTATTTTATATTCATTATCAAGAAATTTAATTATTTTTATCGCATTTGCACATGTAGATTTATAATTCTCTTGGCTTAAGCAACCTAAATAAATTAATTTAGTCATATGTATTTCTCCTAAAATTTCCCAATAAATAAATTAGTGATTTAATAATACTTTATTTTTTTGGTGAATTTTTATAACTACACATATAAGAGTTGTACTTTATCAAAAAGAATAAAATAAAGTTAAAATAATTTTAAACTCTTATCTAATTGAAGAATTAATAATCATAAAGTAAAAGATTAAATCCCTAAGTAATACTTAGAGGATAATTATAATGACTGAATACGATAAAATTGAACAAGATAAGAAAGAATGGGAGAACTCTATTTCACTTAAAAAAGAAAGAAAACAAAGTTTTAGGAATTTATCTGAAATAGAAATTAATAGATTATATACTCCCAATGATATTAAAGATTTTAATTATGCACTTGATTTAGGATTTCCGGGACAATATCCCTTTACTCGAGGATCATATCCAAATATGTATAGAGGACAACTGTGGACAATGCGTCAATTCGCAGGATTTGGGACCGCAGAACAAACTAATAAGCGATATAAATTTCTAATTGACCATGGAAATACAGGTTTAAGTGTAGCTTTTAGTTTGCATACTATTTACGGAATTGAAGCGACAGATCCAAGAGCTTTAGGAGAGGTTGGTAAAGAGGGAGTAGCAATCGACACTCTAAAAGATATGGAGACGTTGTTTGATGGAATTGATCTTTCCAATATAAGTACCTCGATGACTATAAATGGTCCTGCCTCAATCTTATTAGCGTTGTATATAGTGGCTGCTGAAAAACAAGGTCACACTCCAGATCAATTGAGAGGAACTATTCAAAATGATATTTTAAAAGAATATATTGCTCAAAAATCATGGATTTTCCCTCCTGATCCCTCTATGAGGATTATTGTAGATACAATAGAGTATTGTACCAAACATGTACCACAGTGGTATACGATAAGTATAAGTGGGTATCACATCAGAGAGGCAGGATCCACTGCAGTTCAAGAATTAGCTTTCACTTTAGCGGATGGTTTTGCTTATGTAGAAGCGGCAATTGAAAGGGGTTTGGATGTTGATGATTTTGCGCCTCGTTTATCATTTTTCTTTAATTCTCATAATAATTTTTTTGAGGAAATTTGTAAATATCGAGCTGCTAGGCGAATCTGGGCTAGACATATGAAAAATAGATATGGAGCAAAAAAACCCGAATCAATGCGATTACGATTTCATACACAAACTGCAGGTGTTTCATTGGCGGCTCAAGAACCAGAAAATAATATTGCTAGAGTAACAATACAAGGGCTAGCTTCTGTTCTTGGGGGAACACAATCTTTACACACTAATTCATTTGATGAAGCGTTATGTCTTCCAACAGAAAATGCTGTAAAAATAGCTTTAAGAACTCAACAAATAATTGCACATGAGTCAGGCGTAACAGATACTGTCGATCCTTTAGCGGGTTCTTATTATGTAGAATGGCTAACAAATAAGATGGAAGAAGAAGCAGAAAACTATTTCAAAAGGATTGAAGAACTTGGAGGAGTTGTTCCAGCAATAAAAGCAAACTTTTTTCAGAAAGAAATTGCCAGTGCTTCTTATAAGTATCAACAAGAAATCGAGAATAGAGAGAGAATTATTGTAGCTGTAAATCAATTCGAACAAAGAGAGCCATGTACTGTTCCACTCCTAAAGATTGATGAAGAAGTTGCGAAGGAACAAATGAAAAAAGTAAATAAATTAAAGGAAGAACGAGATAACGATAGAGTAAAGGAGAAACTAGAAAAGTTAAAAGAAGCAGCGAGAGGACCAGAAAATTTAATGCCATTTATTATGGATGCTGTAAGAGAGTATACCACTATAGGAGAAATTATTAATGCTTTAAAAGAAGTATTTGGAACATATCATGAAGATTCAATTTTTTAAGGAGAAAATAGAAAATGAATGAGGAAAGAAAAATTAAGGTTTTGGTTTGTAAGCCCGGGCTTGACGGGAGTTTATAACTCACGGGCTTAACGGGCATGACAGAGGAGCCAAAGTTTTAGCTAGAGCATTGAGAGATGCGGGAATGGAAGTAATTTATACAGGAATACACCAAACTCCAGATGACGTCGTAAACACCGTAATTCAAGAGGATCCTGATGCTGTTATGTTAAGTATGTTATCTGGAGCTCATAATGCACTATGCCCTCTAATCATGGATAAATTAAAAGAACATGGTATTGATGATGTTCTAGTTGCTGTAGGGGGGATAATTCCGGATGAAGATAAACCATTTTTAGAAACACGTGGTTTGAAAGGATTTCATGGTCCTGGTACTGATCTAAAAACAATTGTAGAATTTGTTAAAAATAACTTGAAAAGATAATAATAGAATGGATTATTCCAATTTTATTTCTCAATTATTAAAAGGAAACCCTAGAGCTGCAGCACGTTTAATTACTTTCGTAGAAAATGAATTTGATGCAGCAGAAGATATTGTCAATTCTATTTATGAATATACTGGTAATGCATACATCCTTGGTATTACAGGAGCCCCAGGAACTGGAAAATCGACTTTCATTTCAACGTTAATTAAAATTTACGTTGAACAAGGTAGAAAAGTTGGGATTATCTGTGTTGATCCTACTTCTCCTTTAACTGGTGGCGCTCTCTTAGGAGATCGAATCCGTATGAAACAACATTTCTCTCTTGATAATGTTTTTATTAGAAGCATGGCTAATAGAGGGCAATTGGGAGGACTTGCTAGAGCTACAGAGGATGTAATAAAAATTCTGGATGCATATGGGTGTGATATAGTAATCGTTGAAACTGTCGGTGTCGGACAATCTGAAGTAGATATCTTCAAATCTGCTCAAACTGTTGTAGTTTTATTAGTGCCCGGGTTAGGTGATGATATTCAAGCGATAAAATCAGGTATAATGGAAATTACAGACATTTTTGTTGTAAATAAAATGGATCTGCCAGGAGCAGATAAGAAAGTCTCAGAAATAATGCAAATGTTAGAATTTCGAAAGAATTATAAATACGATTCCAAGGATTTTAGTAACAAATATGCAAAAATAGAGCAATGGACACCAGAAATTACAAAAGTAAACTCGAAAACTGGTGAAAATTTCGATGAACTCCTTGAATTAATAAAAAAGCATAAATTATTTTTAGAAGAATCAGGAGTCATTTCGAATTATATGAAAAATAGAATAACAAACGAGATTATTCAGATATTAAAACATAAATTGACAGAAAAAGTGGAAGAATTGCTGAGCTCTGATAAAGAAATTGGAAAATATATTGATCAGGCCATTAAAAAGTCTATAGATCCGTATTCAATGGCAAACTTAATAATTAAGATATTAGGTTTAGAGTAATAAATGAATCATTATTATCTATTTCTATGAATAAATCAGGAAATTTATGATGAAGAATCATTCAATTATTGAAAAATTAGGTTTTGAAGCTACAGATAAAGTAGTCATTTTTCATATCGATGATATAGGTTTTTCGCATGCTTCAAATGTCGCTGCTTTCGAATGTTTAGATTTCGGGGTTGCTAGTTGTGGTTCCATAATTACCCCTGCACCTTGGTTTTTAGAAGTAGCATCAATTTATAAAAGTAACCCGAAATATGACCTAGGTGTTCATCTAACTCTCACGTGTGAATATAACCTCTACCGATGGAGAGCATTGAGTACTGTTGATCCTAAAACGGGATTATTGGACTCAGAGAATTCTCTATGGCGTACATCGGAAGAAGCAATTATTAATGTAACTACTGAAGCAGCTGAAGTTGAATTGCGTTCTCAAATTCAATTAGCTTTAAATAATAGAATAGATATAACTCATATTGATTCACACATGGGAACTATAGCGAATCCAAAATTTATTAGATCATATTTAAGACTTGCTCAAGAATTCGAGATCCCTGGATTCTTTCCAAGAGTGACTAGAAAAGAACTAATCACCAGGGGATTAAAAGATTATATAAATATTTATGAAAAAATGGTTTCAGCAATTGAAGCAAGAGGTTTTCCTCTTATAGATCACATGATTATTGATACAGGTGGTGAGCAAGTGGATAAAATAGAATATTATTGTAAGCTTTTTGCAGAAATAAAACCCGGACTTACACACTTTGTATTTCACCCAGCTAAGATGAGTTCTGAATTAAGTGCTATAACTCCAGAATCAGCAAATTGGCGAAATCAAGATTATGAAGCCTTCACGAATTCACGAATCAAAGCGTGTGTTGAAATGCTCGACTTAAAAGTAATTGGTTATAGAGAACTTCGCGATTTTTTTAGGGGTCACTAAATTCAATTAAAAAATTTACAGTTCGCATTATACTTTAAAAGTATTATTTTTAGCTTAAGTTATTAAATTTGAAGAATTACTAAATTCTGATACAGAAATAGGAAAATATATTGATCAAGCTATTAAAAAATCTCTAGACCCATATTCCATGGTAAATCTAATAATTAAGATGTTAGGTCTTGAGAAATAGAATATTTATTTTTTCTTAGGATCAATCCATTCAGAATAAATTTCTACAATAGTTAAGGATTTTGTCCTATGACATTTATCACATTCTTCATCTTCTACTTTTTTAAATACAAAATCTCCAGGTTTGAATGAACGTGAAAAACTTTCTGAACAATTTCCGCATTTAATTACACTGTGTTTTTTTTCAACAAACCTTTTTTTTCGATCTAATATCTCTCCAATTGCTGGAATACTTGGAAGTTGGGGCTCCTCTGCCATTTTCTAATTTCAGCTCTAAATTTTAATGATATTTTTTCAAACTATATCTTATTCTAATTTATGTTAAATAACAAATTAAACCTATTAATCTTTTAGGTTAA
>CAZBNW010000061.1:0-15382 GCA_964493385.1 uncultured archaeon
GCCATTTCTAGGAATTCTTTTCCCATTAAACTCTTATCAATTTCAACCATTTATATGTTCCACCTTCCTGGATTAAATATATTATTTGGATCCATACAATTTTTTATTTTTTCGAATAATTTTAACCAACCTGGATTTATTTTCTCGCGCATTTTAGCAGTCATCCAAGTAGGAGTTTTATAAGGGATGCATCCTAAATCCAAACAAAAATCAGTAATTTCTTCTAACATTTGATGTACTTTTTTTTCTTCCTTGAATTTATCGTAGGGAATTATCGGTCGAAATATTCCATAATGTGCATATTTCATAATCTTGCCATAGATGATTGGGCTGTGATAATCATATTTTCGAAAAATTTTGTCGATCTTTTCTATTAATTCTTCAAATCTATGGGTTGGGCAATAGCTTCCAAACCAAGTAATTCCAGATTTTAGCACTGTTGGTAATAGAACTGCTGGTAAATCATATGCAACTCGAACTTTTAAACTTAATAACTTAGAAAAGTCATCAAAATCAGCTATAACAATTTCCTTTCCTTTTTTATTTAAATTATCAATAATTTCAAATAAATATTTCTTTTTAGCATCAAAAAGATCTTCTGTTTTTGCAGACATTGACATAATAACAACAAAATTAGGTTCTTCAGGGAATTTTTTTGGGTTTTCAATACCTATATTTAATTTAACTGCTTGAATATTAAAAATTGACATATCATCAACGACTTCAGATCTTCCCACATCTCTTAGAACATCTGCAACATCAGTTAATCCAAATACGATTGTAACATAAGCTTTTTGAATGGGGTCATTTGGCCATAATTGAACCGCGCATTTGGTTACTAATCCTGTCATCCCTTGCCAATTCACGAATAATCCTAATAAGTCGGGCATAGGATAACGAGACCACCACGAATCTGGATCTGATTCCTCTTTACCATAGAAGCATGATCCTATTCTTACAACATCGCCTTCTGCTGTAATTACTTCTAAACCATTTATAGAATCCCCCATTGAGCCAATTTTACAGGAGAGACTATTCATTCCACTAAGTATTGCATTCCCAACTACACCAGCATAAGGAGGAGCGTAAGGATAGCTATATCTCAAATTAGGATAATTCTCATCTAAATACTTTTTTAATTGACCGAAAGTCACACCAGGTTCAAGTATAGCATACATCATATTTTCATTAATATGTAAAATTTTATTCATTTTTTTACCAAAATCTACTATAATTCCTCCTTGTTCTGGAATAGTCAGGCCTCCTACATTATTACCACTTATATACGGTACAATAGGGATTAGATTTAGATCGCAAAACTTAACTAAATTAATTAATTGATCATTATTTTCTGGAATAACCACAAAATCAGGCATATGTGGTTCACATTCTGTCATATCATAAGAATATGGATATAGATCTACATTTTTATCAGAAACATTTTCTTTTCCAAAAATCGCAACTAGTTTCTCATAAACATCTTTTTTCTTTACTTTTTCAAATATATTCCTTTCTTTTATGACTGTCAAATATATCTATTCCCCTTATCTTGTTTTTTTATTTAATTCATAATAATTAACATTAGGTTGATTAGCAACTTTCTGCATAGAAGCTAGAAATATATTATAAAATCTTACTAAATTTCCGCTATCATCACCTAAACCTTCCAACTCCATTATTCCTTTTTGCACTGCAAGGAGTGGGTCTTCTCTACCATAAGCAACATCTAACATTGATTGCAATCCGAGTCTTAGTTTAATATCAGCATCTTTAGTTTCTCCAACTTTGAATCGGATTTCATCCCCTTCAAAAATAATGGTTAATGGATAAAAGGGTTTTATTTCAACTACAACTTTCTTATTCCAATCATGTACATGTTTATAAAACTCTTTATCATTAATTCTAGACGATAATATATTATGGATCGCTATTGAGATAATGTCCTCAGGTTCTTGTATTGAAATCATATTAAGGCTCCTTTTTAATTTGTATTCAATATAAAAGTAAATTTTACTTAAGGTTATAAATATTTAATTATTTTGTAATTAAATTCATTGCTATCATATTAGATATATCTGTAAAATTCGATGAATAAAGAAATCATAGAAAATATTAGGAAATTTATTGTTAATGAGAGTACAAGTGGAAAATCACTAACGAATTATAGAGTTAAATCCAATCTCGTCAAATATTTCAATAGTTCAAGAATTAATGTTGGATTGGATGAGAACAAAGAAATAATTCTTCAAGAAGAAACTCATTTAGAACTTGGTGGAATGAATAAAAGCTCATTTTCAATAATCCTGCCTATTAATGAATTAAAGCTTATTGAAGATGGAAATATTACAATATTAAGTCCTGAAATTCATCTAATTTCAGAATCTAATGTTGATTTTGGACTTTTTATTCTAATAGGTGGAGATGATGTATCTAAAAATGAGTATTATAGTTTAAGATCATTAAATTTCTTATCAAATGGAATAGAAGGATTCTCAATAAGGACAATCCCTCGTAGGTTTTGGTGTAGAATTAGCAAAGATGTATTTAATAAGAAATTCTCTTTTGAATTTTTAGCAAATGCCATTATCTATCTTTTTAAACAGAAGTTTAAAGAAATAATAAAAAAAATTGAGGTTATATTTATTTGTTCATATCCAGATTCTATAAAAGAGTTTATAAAAATTACCTCCGATATTACAAATAAATTTCGAGAAGAATTGAAGGCTAAAATTGATGAATGGAGAAAAAGAATCGATTGTGAATACGATTGGGAATGTAATATTTGTCCTTATCGAGAAGAATGTTATGAGATTAAACAAGTTTTAGTTGAAAGAGAAAAAATTGAAAAATAAAGCTGATTAAACTTAAGTATTAAAAATATGAAAGAAGAAAATCTCTATAAAAAACCATTAAAAATATCGGTTGTTGGAAAAGGTGGCTCTGGTAAAACAATAATAACAACGCTTTTAGCGAACAGCATTTCGAAAAAGTATAATTACAAATTACTATTAATTGACGCGGATCCAACTCATCCACATTTGAGTTATATGGTAGATTTAGTGCCAAAAAAAAGTCTTGAGAAGATCAGAATTAATGTTTTAGATGATGTTTTTGCTAAGGCTAAATCCATAGAAGAAGTAGCAGAAAATATTGATTTTGAAGTATATAATGCGATATCTGAAAGTAAAAATTTTAGTTTATTTTCTATAGGGCAACCAGAGGGGCCTGGTTGTTTCTGTCCTTCAAATACTCTCTTAAGAAAGGTTATGGGATCGATTTCTAAAGATTTTGATATAGTATTAATAGACTGTGAAGCTGGACTTGAACAAATCAATAGGATGGTAATAGAAACAGTAGATATTCTTTTAATTGTTTCAGATGTCTCAATTAGGAGTATCGAAACTGCTGGTGCTATACGCGAAAGTGCAAAAAAGTTTACTAAATATAAAAAATTAGGTGTTGTCCTAAATAGAGTTAAAGGAAATATAAATCATATTAAAAATAAACTTAAAGAACTTAATTTACCTCTGTGGATAGAAGTCCCAGAAGATGATGTGATAACAGAATTTGAATTAAAAGGTAAACCTATAATTACAATCCCTGAAAAATCAAAAAGTGTATTAGCTATAAATAAATTAATGGAAATCACTTTTGATAAGATAATAATCAAATAAACTATCTTATAGCAATTTCTCAAATAATATTTCTTCTTTTATTTTAACTATTTGATAGAGAAATGCATGAATAGAAATTTAATTAAAGGCAAGTTATATAGCATAAATATAATTATTTGAAAATGTCTGATAAAAAATGACTAATGAAGAAGTTGATTTAAAAAAAAGAAGTAAAAGTATTTTTGAAGGGATTGAAAAAACACCAATTAGATTTGGAAAATTGGCATTATTGAAAGGATTAGGCTTAGATGACGAAGAGATTGATAATAAGCCATTCATTGCAGTTGTCAATACTTGGAATGAAATTAATCCGGGCCATAAACATTTAAGAATCCTTGCAGAAGCAGTAAAATATGGAATTATTGAGGCTGGTGGAGTGCCTTTCGAGTTCTGTACAGTTGCTCCTTGTGATGGGATTGCGATGGGATTTGAAGGTATGCGCAGCATCTTGCCTCAGAGAGAAATAATTGCGGATTCAATTGAATTAATGGTAGAGGCCCATAAATTTGATGCTATGGTCACAATTTCTAGCTGTGATAAAATTAATCCTGCAATTTTAATGGCGGCATTTCGTCTTGATATTCCAACAATTTGCGTTCCAGGTGGACCGAACCTATATGAAGTAAGATTCATGCCAGAATATAAAGGAATTGCCCAGAGAAATTATGATGATCCTACTCATATTATAGGTTGCATTTCATGTGCAACTTATGGTGCTTGTGAATTAATGGGTACAGCTAATACTACTCAGTGTTTAATGGAAGCTTTTGGGATGACGTTACCTAATGCCGGAACGATTCCAGCAATGACTCAAATGAAATATATGATCGCTAAAAATTCGGGAAGAAAAATAATTGAACTTTTAGAAAAAGGAATAACTCCTTCTCAAATTATGACGAAAAAATCTTTAGAAAACGCTATAATGGTCGATTTAGCAATTGGAGGATCTACTAATTCAACCTTACATTTACCTGCAATTGCGTATGAGATGGGAATTAATCTTGATTTGGAACTTTTTAACGAATATTGTAAAAAGATACCAACAATAGTAAATGTTGTTCCATCGGGAGATTACGGCATTGTAGATTTATATAAAGCAGGAGGTATCCCTGCGGTTTTAAGTAGATTAAAAGATTTTCTTCACTTAGATTGTTTAACTGTTTCTGGAAAAAAAATTGGAGAATCCATTCGAAAAATTCAAGTTTTAGATGAGAGGGTAATTAGACCATTGAACAACCCTCTTTTTCCAGAAGGCGGGACTGTGATTTTAAAAGGTAATTTGGCACCAGAAGGAGCAGTAATAAAGCAATCAGCTGTAAATAATCAAAAAATGTTAAAGTTTAAGGGACCTGCAATATGCTTTAATGGTGAACAAGAAGCTATAGATGCATTAACTTCAAATCAAGTTTCAAATGGTTCAGTAATAATAATTAGGTATGAAGGTCCTAAGGGTGGTCCTGGTATGCCTGAAATGTTAGCTGTAACAATAACTCTAGTGAGAAAGCGTGATTTAGATCGTGTTGCTTTAATTACTGATGGACGTTTTTCAGGTGCTACTTCAGGTCCATGTATTGGTCATATAAGCCCAGAAGCTTATGTAGGTGGACCGCTTGCCATAATTAAAGATGGAGATTTAATTAATATTGATATTCCAAACAGAATTCTTGAAGTAGAAATTTCTGATAATGAAATACAAGAACGATTAAAGAAATGGAAACCACTTGAAAAAGATATTAAAAGCAAGGCACTCTTAAAATACAAAAAGCTCGTTTCTTCTGCCGCAAAAGGGGCAATAATTAAAATTTAATCCAACTAAGAAATTTCTATTTTTTTTTAAATTTTAATTTCTTTCTTTCATATGTTTATTTTAGCTTGTTCTTGATATTTACAATGTTCATTTACTTGGTAATTGAATACTACAAGGAAATATTCCTGCTTTAGGTGTTTTTCCAAAAATGTTCTCAAGTTCCTGAATCATTTCATTAAAGTTTTTTCGAAAGATTGTTCTTTCAGGATAAAAATGAAGAACATCTGCTTTATTGATATTAGGAGAAAAGATTCCAAATTTTCTGTTTTTTAAGATCCATTTAATCTTAATCGACTCACCCCAATTTTGATACAATTTTCCTCCCGTTTCACCTTGCAATGAATGAAATCCCCTTCCTTCACTAGCTGCAGTAAGAAATACAATTGCTCCGTCTCTTTTTATTAGGTTACTAGAATAGAAATTAAATCCTTTAATAGCTTGAGAAAATTCAGTATCTTCAGGATATAGATTAAAAAAACCTATATCCAAATTCAAATTAGGTGGTAATTCAGTTGAATATACTTTTTTACCCATTTCCATTGCTTTCCTATGTGCATTAATAAAATGACCTGCATAAATCCCTGCAATTCCTCTTCTCATTGTAGATACTATGTTAATCGAAAAATCTAGTCCCACTTTTTCACAAATGTCTTCAATGTCTTTTCTCAATTCTGTTACAAATCCTATTCCACCAGCATTGCCTTTAACACCAGTTCTATGATTTGCCTCAAGGGTTTGGATTCCACAGATCCCTGGTAATATAATTTTAGCTCCACCACCATATCCTGCTAAAGGATGTGGAACTACGGTTCCAACTGCAATTTTTAGATCAGCTTCATGATAAGTTTTATTCAAGTAGATAGGAGTTCCCATTTGAGATTCGCCCAAATAAATTAGATTTTCGTATGGATGGTGATTTTCGATGTTAAACCTATCTACTATACTTAATCCTAATTTTTTTATAGAGTCCCTTCTGTCTAACGGACGGTGTGAGCCAAGCGCATAAATGATAGTAATTTTCTCATCTTCAATGCCCACTGAATTTAACTGATTTATAATGATATTTAAAATATTCTCCATTGGAGTGGGTCTAGAAATATCCTCAACTACAATTACAACATTCTGTTTTCCATTTGCAATCTCTTGAAGTGTTGGTGTTCCTAAAGGATTATTAATAGCATTTTCAATTTGTTTTTGTGAAAGTTGATCAGCATCTTTCATACCAAATATTTTTACATCCCAAGAATCCGGAAATTCCAGAATAAAATCTTTATCTCCATACCAAGCTGCCCAAGGAATCTTAAACGATTTTACCATCTTAAATTCTCACATAAATTTATATAGATAAAAATTAAAGTTATTAAATTTGGCATTTAAGATTATTCCGATAGAAAGTTCATGACGATTTCATTAAATTCCTTAGGTTTCTCCATGGTAACTGCATGTCTGGCATCCGTAATTTCTATAAACCTCGCATTAGGGATTAATGCAGTATATTCTTCTTTAACTGAAGAAGGAGCATAATCTTCATCCGATCCGATCACCAGCGTTGGAAAATTAATTTTGTTGAGTTGATCTCGAACACTCCAACCTTTTAATGCATACATTGCTGCAAGATATGCCTTTTTATCATTTTCTGCCCATCTTTCAATTAATTTCTTGCGTAAATCTTCCTGTTCAGGTTTTTTGAACAATCTAGGTGCAAGGACTTCTCCCATTTTTTTCATTCCCACTAATCTAACTATAAATGTACGCTTAAATACTTCTAATCTCATTTTAAATGAATCTACACGCACTTCTATACCTGCATTTACAATTATAAGGCTTTTTACTAAGTCAGGATAATCTACGACCAATTGAAATGCAATACCCCCACCTAAAGAAATCCCTAAAATATGAGTTGATTTTATCCCCAATTTTTTCAATAATTCTGCTATATCTTCAGCAAACATTTGCATGCTGTAAGGGCCTTTAGGCTTATCTGTTTGTCCATGACCCCTAAGATCAATAGTAATAACTTGATATTTTTGGGAAAAAGTTGGGACTTGTTCCTCCCAATCACGTGTGCTTGATCCTAAACCATGGATTAATAATAAGGAATCACCTTCTCCAGTCAATTCATAATACATATCAATATCTTTAACCTTCTCTTTTGGCATAATACTTTCACTAAATTTATTATTATCTAATATTAGATTTTATTTATTTAAAACTTTTAAACCAATAATCTTGGAAATTTTTTTCCATTGCCAATTCTTTTTTAATTATTTCATTCAATAAATCTTCACGTTCTTTTCCAGCAAGAGTTTCTAATTTTAAGTTATTACAAAACTAAAATGAAGCTTTAGCATCATAAGTATTCTTTTGTGATTTTCCTATATCCCATTCTTTTCTAAGGATAAATTTTTGAACAAATTCATTTGCGTTTTTTGGTAATTCTTTTCTAAATTCAATATACCGTGGAACCATAAAATACGCAAGATTTTGCTTTAAAAAGTCATAAAACTCTTTAGGAGTAATTTCAGCTCCTTTTTTGATTACATTAGTTATTTTTAATTCTTTTTCAGAGGAATTTTCATTCTTAACTTCAAATACAGCGCTTTCAACTATAAGTGGATGTGAATTTGCGACTATTTCGATGTCTATAGCAAAAAATGTATGCTCTCCTCTAATAATCATATCTGATTTCCTTCCTAAATAATAAATGAATCCTTCATGATCTGAATAACCAAAATCACCTGTGTAAACCCACCTTTCTTTTCCTTTTCTTGTTATTATTCCTTTTTTTAAGTTATAATATTCAAGTTCAAAAGGAAGTCTCAGTCTTGCACAAATTTCACCAATATGATCCCGTCCTGGGAGTATTTTATTGTCTTCTGAATTAACGATTTTAATCTCAAATCCTCGTGCTGGTTTTCCTATGGACCCTAGTTTTCCCCCTTTAGAACCTTCAGTATTAATTGTAAGTCCAATACCCTCAACTAGAGACCACATTTCGATTATTCGTATCCCAAATCTTCTTTCAAAAATTTCCCATACCTTTTTTAAAGCACCAGCACCAAAAGCATATTTAATTGAATGATTTCTATCTATTTCTTTTGGTGGTTGATTTATTAGTGCTGTTAAATATGCACCATAATAGCAAAAACAATTAGGTTTATAAAGATCTATGTCACTCCAAAAGGTTGAAACGTCAAAATCTTCTGCTATTATTATCGATCCATCAAAAAATATTACAGGAATTACCACAAAATATCTCGCAAATCCTTGAAATAATGGTAAGGGACAATATAATTTAATATTATTGCTATTAAATCCTAAACTTTCCCATTCTTTCCCTACACTAATTCCCGACAAAGTATAATAATTTCTGTACAAAACTCCTTTGGGTTCACCCGTAGTTCCTGAAGTGTATGAGATTTCAAGGGGATGATAACTACTTACATTAATCTTTGGATTTTCGAAATTTTCTGAGAAGAGATCTTCAAAATTGACACATTTTTCATCGAATTTATAATCATCTGGTGTATTTCGAATAAATATTCTCTTAATTTTGGGTAGGTTCTCTCTAATCTCTTTAAAATTAGTATAATATTTATAATCGATTAATAGTATCTCAGTATCACTGTTTTTCAAAACGAATTCTAATAAATCTTTTTTTAACAAATAACTAGCAGGTACAAAAACACAACCTGCTTTTGCTACAGCGAACCAACAAATCAGAGATTCTGGACAATTAGGAAATATTAAAGAAATTTTAGGATTATTTAATTCTAATTTTTTGTTTAATTTTAAAAGCGTATTAGCTATTCGATTTGAAATTACATTTACATCGTGATATGAATAAATTATATCTTTATAATAGATAAATGGCTTATCTTTATTCAATGATGCTTTACATTCTATTATTTTCGGGATTGTAGCATCTTCAATGTCATATACTTTTGTAAGTTCACTTAGATTATAGATCTTACGAATTTCCAAATGCTCTCCTATTAAATCTATCAGGACTTCTTCTCTATCTCTAAAAGGAAAATCATAATCTCTAGAAATTTTACTGGGTATATAAACCCAAAAACTATCATATCTACGATTGCCTGATTTCCTTTTCAAAATTCTTCCTTTTCCTGTTTTCATTTTATCTTTTTTAACTTAGCTATGTGCTATTGTAAATAAATAATCCTAAAGTAAAAAATATAACATTAATTAAATTTTTTTTAAAATATCACTTTAAAGGTATTTGATTATATTCTTGCTTTATCATAGGGAATTTTTCGAGATTATAGTGTGGAAAATAAAGAGAAAAAGTATATTCGCTCTGAAACAATGGTGATGATGCAATTTCTCGATATCTAATCTTATGAGCGATTTTATTTGCTAAATTTCTTTGCTCAAAATCTTTTATAAATAATTGTGCCCCAACTCCCGCTGAATTCCCTATTTGGAAAATGTTATCTTGATCAACTTCAGGGAATAAACCTATAAAGGAGGCACTTTCTTTATTAATATAAGTTCCGAAACCACCTGCTAAAAGAACTTGCTCAATGTCATTTTCTGTTTTATTTTCCATTTTAAGTAATAAATTAGCTGCAGATAAGAATGCTCCTTTTGCTAATTGAAGTTGATTAATATCCTTCTGAGAAATGGTAATTTCCCTAACATTATTATAATAATTACTTGTTTGAAAGGATTCATTATCATATTCTTTACTATATATGATGTAATGATATCCATCTTCTTTTTTCACAACTCTTCGGTGATTAATTACTTTTACCGATTTACTATTAAATTTTCCCGCACGAGTAATAATTTTTGACTTCAGCATTTCGGCTACAATATCAATGAGTCCCGAACCACACAATCCAAGCGGAGTTTGGCTTCCTATTACACCTATAGAAGGTTCTAGTGTTTCTCTATCTATTATAACTGATTCAATTGCACCCTCTGAAGCTCGTATACCATGCGAAATATGAGCACCCTCCAAAGCTGAACCTGCAGCACATGAACCTGCAACAAGTCCTTCATTATTTCCCATAACAAGTTCTCCATTAGTCCCAATATCAATCAATAGAGAATATTTTTTGTATGTATTAATTTTAGATGAGATAATACCTCCAATTGTGTCTGTTCCTACATAACCCGCAACCACAGGAGGAGAATACACATTTACATTTGGATTACATTTGATACCAAGAGTACCAGCACTTAAATTAATTGGAGTTTTAAATACTGGGTTGAAAGGTGAAACCGCCAAAAACTCAGAGGGTATTCCAAAAACCATATGGTGCATTGCAGTATTACCCACAATAGAAATATCTCTAACTTCTGAAACAGAAATGTTTGCTTTATTACAACAATCCTCGAGTATATGATTAACAGCTTTAATTATTAATTCCTTAGCTTTATCTATTGCATTATTTTTTACAATATAAGTAATTCTTGAAATTATATCTTCACCGATCATAACTTGAGGATTCAGCATGGCAGATATAGCTGCAATCTCACCTGTTTTTAAATAAATTAGATATCCAACAATAGTAGTAGTTCCAATATCAACAGCTAATCCAAATATCTTGTCAGTAACATTTCCAGCATCAATATCATAAAGTACCCATGGTTCTTCTGATGATAATTTTCGGAAAAAGGCAGTAATTTTACCATTTTGTTTTCTCATAATCTGTGGAAGCTTTTTGATAACATTATAAAGAGAATCATTTAAATAGAATAACGTGGGATTTTTGAATATTTTAAATTTATCGCTTTTTTCTATTATAGCATCTTCTAAACGAGATAAATCATTCTTTGGATCTATTGAATCTGCATTTTTAACTTCATATAATTGGGAAGCAACTATCGGTTGAATTTTAATGTTATCATTGATTCCAAGAGATTCTAAATCTGAGTCGACTATGATTCTAGGTCCTTTTGGAATTAATGAATCGGTAAGATATACTCTTAAATCTCCTAAAATTTTTGTTTGACATGCCAACCTGTAACCTTCTGATATTTTCTCATTCCCTAAAATTTTCATTTCTTTTTCGGATGGTTCTGAAATTTTAGGATTAGAATCCAAAATATGAATGGTGCATTTTCCACATGTTCCTTCGCCTCCGCAAAAAGCACCTATTGGAAAGTTTAATGCCAAAATTGCTTCATAAATCTGTAAACCTTTATCCACACTTAATCGCTTGGAAATAGGTTCTAAAATAAGACTAAGTCTCTTTTTCTCTATATCAGTGCACCTCTTGGATTGGAAATCTCTTGTTAATTTAGAAATATGTTCTTTTTTAAAATATTTGAAAAAAACCATAGTAAATAAAAACGTATCAAATAATATTAATTTCTTAACCACTTTTCAATAATATCAACACCTTGTAAAGCATCTATGGCATAAGCATCTGCGTTGGTTTCTTCTGCGATTTCTTGTGATACAGCAGCACCTCCCAGAATTACTTTTACTTTATTTTTTAATTCTCCAGTTTTTAATAAAGTCATTACTTCTTTAATTTTGGGTTCTGCTGAAGAAAGAAGAAAAGATATACCAATAACTTTTACATCTGGTAAATAGGCGAATTCTTCAAATTTTTTAGGTTCTACATCTACACCAAGATCGATAACATCCATACCATATGATTTCATTATAATACTTGCAATATTTTTACCCAAACTATGAATATCTCCTTTTATAGTCCCGATAACAACTTTTCCATAGTAATTTCGAGATTTAGCTAATTTTTTCTGCTCTTCCTCATCGATAGATACGATTTCTCCTTCAAGAGCTTCTGCTGCTAATATAAGTCCCATTTCTCCTGATTCTTCTAATCCTACCAAAACACCTTTTTTAATTATATCAACCATTGAGACCCTCATATTTATGGCTTCCTTAATTGCTCCCTTCATTGAATAAAAATCAAGTATATTAACAGCTTCTATGATTTTATTAATATAATATTCATCACTTCTCGTTTCACTTTCATATTCTAAACTTATGTTTTTCATAGGGTAGACTTACCTCTCAAATTTTCTTATGATATATTATATTAAACTATTAAAACAATACCATGCCAAACAACAAATGGCACTGATTCTTCTGGATGTTCGGGATTAATTACAAACGGTGCCTTTTCACCACATTTAACCGCTGTAGCAAAACTATCCACTCCACATGCCTCTAATGCTGGTCGAGCTCTTAAATATTGTCGACACATTTGATTATCGAGCACAGGACAGAGTGGTATCTTTTTTTGTTGCATTAAGTCTTTAAAATATTCGGGAGAAAAAAATCCGCAACCAACACAAGGTCCACCTTTAAATCCCATAGCAAGATAATATCCCATATATGTTGCTTCTCCTTCTATCATTCCGACCATCTGATTTAATAAATTTACATCTCCTTGAACACCTAGAAGAATGCTAGGAAAAACATGGTTTTTTATCGGTGGGTAGAATGAAATTAAAATCGCATGTTTATAACTATTAACAATTTCCCTCATTTCTTCGGTAGTTGGAGAATGTGGAGGACAATTTAAACTCGTTCCAAAACCAAAACACACTGGAATTTGACATTTCCATCGTACGCGTGGATCTATTACAATTTTATCTGTTGTTATTAATTTAGCATGACCACTAGCTTTAATCTTTGCCTTTGTAATAATATCATTTATGATTTTATTAGATCGTTCAAAGAGCTCATTAAAAACTTTTTCATCAGGTTCAAATTTTATTGGAGATGGTGGTCTATCTTTCTTTTTTGGTAATAATCTTCGCCATTTGAAAGATATTTTCGACCATTCTTTCTCAACTTCAGGAATTAATTTCTGTTGCATACGTTTTCAACTTATTTCGGGTTTTTTATTTACTTAAATATTCATTTATTCATTAAAAAAATATGTTCATTTACTGACGTAAAAAACAATCTATAGTAGTAATTAAGTAATCATATAATCACAATTATTTATAAACATAATCAATTTTTTACTAATATAAAAATTGATTTAGGAGGTAAAAAACCAATTTATTATATTAATTATCACCTAAATAATTTAATCTAAAATTCCCTCAAGGGTTATATTCGAATTATAATATCGCCATTTACTTATAATTTTCTTCTCTAAATAGTGGAGATATTAAAATTAACTATTAAGTAATTTTGGAAATTTATTTTGCTTTGCTAATTCTTTTTGAATTATATCATCTAGTAGTTCTTCGCGTTCATTTCCTGAAAGAACTTCTAATTTTCTAATATCTAATGGATCAACTTTTTCCCTTAGTAATTGAATTTCTTTTATTGTTGGTGGTATAGTTTCTTTCAACTCATTCTGTGTGATTAGCTCAAATCCAGTTGATTCTTTTACAGTTTCAAGGTCAACACCGGGATGAATTGATCTTAATTTCATTCTTTTAGTATCATCATCAAAATCTAAATACGCAAGATTAGTAATTACACATTGAGGACCAGCACCACCACATATTGATGGCTTTCCATTTGGAAAACCAACACCAGAAATAAAATCTATTTTTTCATTAGGAACAAATGTTCTTGTATCATGTCGCGGTGTATAGAGGAAAGATCCACGTTTATAAAACATACTAAAATCTAAAATACCTGCAGCTCCAGGAAGTCTAATTTTGGGCTTATTCCAATCTCCAATGCATATATTATTACTGTTCCCAAATTGATCAATCTGAGCTGGTCTAAAGAATTCAATCGTAGTAAGTTTATCCGAAGGAAGAGACTCTAATGTACATTCTACACTGTCTTGAAATCGATATGCTCTTGCTGTATTCATTTCAAGATATAGTAAACTAACCTGTCGAGGCTCTAATACAAATGTATTTCCCATAATATAATGATAAATCGCATTAGGGGCATGAGTTACTTTTGCTAATGTGAATGCCGCCCACACCATTGGAGTCGCAACACCGACGATCATTACATCATCATTCCTTACTTCTCTCGCCATTAGTATTGTCATCATTTCATCAACGGTGTAGTCTTTCGAGTATTCACTCACTTGTCAATCCCCTTGATTTTTTTTTTGAAATCCAACATTAATAGCCACTTTAACCGATAGACGCATTTCTTTAGAGTAATCAGGATCAGTGTAAATTTTGTTCATTAGATATAAAAGGTTTAAGACCTTATAAGAATTCAATCTTGAAATAATTCTCATTAATTGGGATTTAATGAAGATCTAAATAAAAATTTATAGTTAAGAATTATTATGTACATCGTTTGTTTTGATTTAGAAGGAGTTTTTACACCTGAAGTATGGATAGCAGTAAGTGAATCGACTGGAATTGAGGAACTTAAATTAACTACTAGAGACATTTCTGATTATGATGTCCTTATGAAAAATCGAATAGAAATATTACAAAAAAATAAAATTTCATTAAAAGATATTCAAAATATTATCTTGAATATGGAATTACTGCCCGGCGCAAAAGATTTTCTAGATTATATTCGAAATATAGCTCAAACAGTTATTGTTACTGATAGCTTTATCGAATTTGTAATGCCTTTTATGAAAAAATTAGGCTTTCCTATTTGTTTTTGTCATAATCTCGAAATCGATGAAGAAGGTATAATTATTGAATATCAAATTCGTATTAGAGAGATGAAAAAGCAAACTATTTTAGCTCTGAAAGGGTTAAATTACGAAATAATTGCAGTAGGGGATTCATACAACGATGTACCAATGTTATTAGAATCAAAATATGGCATCCTTTTTAGACCTCCTAAAAATGTTATTGATGAATTCCCCCAATTTCCGGTAGTTAATGAGTATTCTGAACTAAAAGCTTTGATTTCCAACTATTTAGGTTTATCTGATTAGATAATAATGAGAGTTTTAATTACTAAATTCTTCTAATAAAAAATTCTTAAAATCTTGGTAATTAC
>CAZBNW010000062.1:0-15086 GCA_964493385.1 uncultured archaeon
GTTTTATGAGTTTAATTACGACATTTGCAGGATTTGAAAATTTTTCATTGGATACATTTCCTCTTGGAGGATATTCTCAACACGTATTCCTGGCTAAAGATAATGGAAGACAGCGAGTATTTGTTTCTGCAGATGCGAGTTTATTTAATAATGAGTTAATTAATGAGGGGGGATATGACAATATGGAATTTGGCATAAATATTATCGAATGGTTAACGTATGCAAATGAAGGAGTAAGTAAGGATGACTGGATAATTGTTTTTGATGAAGCCCATATACGCCCAGAATATTCGAGAGATCTTACCTCAGCAGGAATATTTGGCTTTATCATGCAATATATTGTACATTTATCTACAAATCCTATAACTGCATGGATTTATCCACTTCTTGCATTCTACACATTAAGGAAATACTTGCCAAAAAAGGATAAGAAGAAAGAACAACAAAAAATCGCTGAGGAGGAAGAAAAAAAAGAAGAAGTGGCAAGATTTAGAACATCTTCATTTTTTGCACAAAAGATCGATGAGTATAAAGATAAGATGAAGTATGGAGATGCCTTAAAACTACTTTATAGAAGGCTAGAAAGAAAATTAAATAGTCAATTAGGAGGAGGGAATATAACTACTCAAAATGTAATGGATATGGTTACTGCTAAAGATCCTTCAGCAACAAAACTAAAAATCAGAAGAATAGGTAGATTTATGGACAGGATTTTAGCAATTAAAGAAGGAAAATATAAAGTTAAGACTGAACAAGATTTCGAAGAAATATTTTTCGAGATGGGTTGGGCAGTTAATAATATTTAATTAAATTTAAAATATATATAAAAAATAGAATAAAAATAAAAAAAAATAAAAAAAAGGTGAGTCATAAAATAGAAACTTCAGATAAAGCCAAATACTACGAAAAAGAGGAAATTGACGTGGCTCCTATACGCGAAAAATTGGTCAATTAGACCATTTCACGAAATTGCGCAAGAAGTTCTCAGTGAAGTGAGCCGTGTCATAGTAGGTTATGGAGATATTCTACAGCAACTATTTATAGCGCTGTTAGTAAATGGACATGTTCTCTTGGAAGGAGTTCCTGGTCTTGGTAAAACTGTCATGGCAAAAACCTATGCTCGTACTCTCGGTATATCTTATCGCAGAGTTCAATTTACACCAGACCTGCTCCCAGCAGATATTACTGGTACAAAGATTTTTGACCAAAATGAGGGTGCTTTTGTTCTCCAAAAGGGACCTATTTTTGCAAATGTTGTTCTTGCCGACGAAATCAACAGAGCCGCTCCTAAGACTCAGGCAGCTCTCCTAGAGGCTATGGCCGAACGACAAGTAACTATTGAAGGTCAAACACTTGGACTTGAAAAACCCTTTATTGTTATTGCTACTGAGAACCCTGTAGAGATGGAAGGAACATATCCTTTGCCTGAGGCACAGATAGATCGTTTCCTCTTTAAGCTTTGGTTGGATTATCCAGAAGATACTGAAGAGGTAGAAATTATGAGAAGACAATTATCAGGAGATTTACCTTCAGTAGAAGCAATTACTAATTCTCAAGAAATCCTCGCAGCTCAAAAGATTATGAATTTAGTATATATTGATGATAGAATACTAAAATATATCAGAGATCTAATAATCAAAACGCGAAATCATCCACAAATCGCTCTAGGATGCGGACCTAGGGCTAGCTTAACATTAATGAAATGTGCGAAAGCAAGGGCAGCAATTCTTGGTCGCAGCTATGTTACTCCTGATGATGTAAGAGCTTTAGTCCTTCCAGCATTAAATCATAGGCTCCTTCTAAAGCCAGAAGCAGAATTGGAAGGTCTTGATACAAAAGCAGTATTAAAATCAATTGTTGAGGAAATTCCAATCCCAATTTAAAAAATCCATTTTTTTTGTAATTAATATTGAATCCAAATCATAAGATAAAATAAAAAAGCTAAACGCACAACGGTGGAAAAATATTTTAGGAGGAAAGGGAAGAAGTTTAATTCTATTTGCTGTATTTTTTCTTACAGCTGGTTTTGCGTTTGAGAATTATTTTTTGATATACTTTGCAATTTTATTATTATTTAGTACAATCATTAGTCTACCTATCTTCCACTATAAAATGAATGTAGAGGAATTACGAGTACATAGAGAACTCGAAAAAGAAAAAGTATTCAAAGATGATTTTGTTCATGTAAAAGTGGTTATTGAAAATATTGGTCGTAATAGCTTTGATTTTATTGAAATAAGGGATAACTACAATCCACAGCTTTTTAGATTAATATTAGGTGAAAATTTTATATCTACTAGAATTGGACCAAAAGGCGTAATTAAGTTTTCTTATGTCCTTGAACCAAAAGTTAGAGGTGAATATGCACTCGGACCTTTATCAATAATAGTTAAAGACAGATTAGGTTTTAATTCATTAGAGAGAATTGTTCCGGATAGTGTTACAGATATACTTATTTATCCCCCTTATGAAGATATTAAAAGAATTGAAATTTTAGGTTCAAAACGATCATTACAATTAAACTATGGCTTGCAAAGATCAAAACAAAAGGGGCTTGGTTCAGAATTCTATGGTATGAGAAAATATGTTTTTGGAGATCAGTTTAGACTAATAGATTGGAAAGCAAGTGCTCGGACCCAAACATTAATTGTCAAAGAATTTGAGAGTGAAAGAGATGTAACCATTATGATTTTAGTAGATTCTTCAGATACAATGGCAGGAGGAGCTATTGAAAATACAAAATTTGAATATGCAATACGGGCTTGTATGCTTCTAACAAAAGTAGCTTTAACCCGAAGGGATAATGTGGGGGTATTTACTTTTTCAGATAAAAAGAATCTTAATTTTTTAAAACCAAATAGTGGAGAAGAACACTTTTATCAAGTTTTAGATTTCGTCGCAAGAGTAAAACCACAAGGAAAATGTAAATTTAATGAAGCTATGGAACATTTTACAAAGCGCTTTCAAAAGCGCAGTTTAATTTTCATTATTTCTGATTTAGAGGCAAACCCTAAAGATATTTCTGAAGCTATTAAAAAATTAGTACCTTATAATCATACCATTATTGTTATTAATCCTTTTAGCCCTTGGTTTGAAATTCATGAAATAGATTTGTCTTCAACAGATAAAGCTTTAGCAGAAGCAATTAGTGAAGAAATGATGGAACATATACTAATTATTAAACATGGTCTTCGAAATCTTGGTATAAATATAATAACATGCGGACCTGACGATATGATGAACCAAGTGTTAAGTAATTATATGGAAGCAAAGAAAAAGGGGAGGGCGTATTAAAAAATGGCTCGCGGTTATTTATTAGCATTAAAAATTATCAATTTAGCATTATTCTCTTGGATATTTATTATTTTTCTAACGTCCATTTTTCATTTTAATCAAGTGCTTGTCACAGCTGATAATGAATACGTGATTTTTGCCTTTTTTGGAGCGGTAAAAAACGTATTTTCATATATTATCTATGGTGGTCTTTTTGCCATCGCCTATGGTTGTGCCTTTATTTTTGCCTTTTTTTTTGGAGGTGGAGCTAATAATTATATGTTTAAATTCATTGAAGGTTTTTTTAAGGGATACTTAAGTAAATGGTTTGCAATTCCACAGCCTGAATTACAGAAAATTCCATCTCTAATATGGAACGAATTGCAGGTACTTTTTAATGACATCTATTTATTCATTTTTCAAATTTTATTCGTTGTATCAGTTATATATGCAATTAGAGCTTTTTTCAAAAGTGATCCAAAATATTCTTTTGTTGCAATTGGTTCAATAGTCCTCATGATTGTAGTTCCACTTATGGTAGAAGGTTTAAGAGAAATGTTCCAATTATTTAATTTACCACCAGATTTTTTAAATTTAGATCAAATGACAAATCCTCTTGATCCATCATTATCTCTAATACCTCTTGATAATTTTATATTGTTTATAGCAAGTCCTTTGATTGTATTTGGGATTATCTCATATATTTATATAGAACTTTCCTTTCAAATTAATTATGCAGATACCGTAACAAAACCATCCTTAGAGAGAAGTGATAGATTAGAAGCCCAATTGAATATTCTTGCAAGAGAATCACATTTTATAACTGCCAATATCGATAAAATAAAAGAAGAAGCTAAAGAGAGAATCACAGAAATTGAATCAGAGCAAAAAGAAGGATTAGCTATCGGAAAATTCTTAGCAAAGACAGGTAAGCGATTTTCATATGTAAAAGAAATGATAGAAAGGAAAAAATTAGAGGAAGAAGAAAAGAAATTAATTACTGCAGCATCTAAAACGCGAAGACTTGGGAGATATATAGATCGTCTTTTCCGGGAAGATTCTGAAGCCAGAGATACATTAACTGCAAGCTCATCAGCTCCAAGAGCTCGGAATTTAGCAACATCAACATTATTTAACTTCACATACCGCGTAGGTTTACTTTTAATCATAAGTTACATTATCATACACCCACATTGGTTTTTAGGGACAGTAATACAATTACCTGACGCAATTACAGAAAGTGTTGCGATGTTTTCTCCAGAAGTTATTATAATTCTTCTACTACCGATAATGCTACTCTTTCCAGTAATTTCTAAATTAATTTCATTTATAAAACATCGAAACTTAATAATTCGACTACAACAAGAAGGTCGTATAAAAGAGCTTCTGACTTCTGTTGGTGATTATGTTAGAAAAGAAGAAATTGAAGCGCCACAGGAAGGAGAATCTGAGAAAGTAGCTACTGAATCTACTTGAATGTTATTAGTATTCATTAATTATAAATTTATTACATATTGAGCCAATTTTATCTTTTTTTTTAGATTTACCATTAGAGTATCATAGCAATAAGTCTCAATTCCTAATTTTTCAATTTTGGGTTTTAAGGCGCAGTCTTTATTATCTATAATAAAATGTCCTAGAAATTCTTTATAAAATCTCGCAATACCCACGCATGAAACCTCTACGCCTATACATTTCATCAATTTATCTGCTGGACCTTTCACTGGTGCCCCTTCTATAATTGGACTTATTGCAAAAACTCTTTCTCTAACTTGTGTAAGTGCTTCTTTAATTCCTTTTACTTGAAGGATAGTTCCTATTGACACAATTGGATTGGATGGACAGATTATTATTTTTCTAGCTTTTTCTATAAATTGTAATACACCTTCAACGGGTACTGAATTCTCTATTCCTTTAAATTCTATATTTAAAACTTTTGGTTTACATTGATACTTTATAAAATATTCTTCGAAATGCATTGACTTTGAAGGAGTTGTAATAAATGTTTCAACTGATTCATTACACATAGGAATAAGATGAGATTTTACTCCTAAATTTTGACATATTAAATTTGTTATCTCCGCTTTGTTAAAACCTTGTTTGAATAAATCAGTACGATAGATATGGGTAGCTAAATCTTTATCACCAGCATTAAACCATCCTGTATCATAAAATTTTCTCAATATATTTAAACAACTAAAAGTTTCCTCAGCAAATCCCCATCCTCTTTCTTTATCGATTAAATTTGCTAATGTATAAGTTATTATATCCAAATCAGGACAAATTTTAAGTCCAAATAATTCAATATCATCACCAGTATTAACAATAATCTTGAGTAATTCTGGTTTAATAATCTGTACCAATCCTTCAATAAATTTTGCCGCTCCAACACCTCCAGCTAATACTACATAATAATTTTCACTCATGATTTTGTTACTTTAAACACTAGGTTCATATATTATTTCTTTCAATTCTTTACGATTTGGGGCTTTTGTAGTTTTAAGAGGGTAACCAACTGTAAAAAAAGCTATAGGAATGTAGGATTCAGGAAGTTTCAATTCCTCCTTTATAATCTCTTTTGCAAAGAGTGGAGCACAATACCAGCATGCGGCTAATTTTTTCATTTCAAAAGCAAGGAGTAGATATATTGCTGAGCAACTAATACTCTGAATGCCCAAAAGGAACTCATTTTGTGTTCTTTCATTGTCCGGATACTTTTCTAAATCTACTGTATCTAAGCATAACAAAATTAAAATTGGTGCCTCTAAGAAATTATTTCTCGTTCTTTCTACTTTTTGTTTAATGAATTCCTCAGATTTTCCATTCTTTTGTAAATCATATTTTAATTTTTCATTCATTTTATCTATTATAGTTCCGCGTAGCTTTCCTCTCTCCAAGATAATATACCTCCAAAATTGCCCATTATGAGCACTTGGAGCCCAACGCGCGAGTTCAATGCATTCTTCAATAATTTTTTTATCTATATTTTTAATTGCAAAAGGTAATTTGTAGCTTCTTCGATTTTTAAGAATTTTTATTAATATATCATCTACTGATTCTCTAAACAAATCAATTTCCTTCTTTCTTAAAATGGATTTAATTATTGCCTCCTCATTAAATTCGAACTTATAACCTCTTATTATTACAATTGGAATACCTTCATCTGATTCGCCCATAACTAACTGTGCTGCTGCAGCAAGACTATCAACTTGACCAATAACAGTAGTCTGGAGTTCATATCCGAATAAATCTTTCTTACCTCGTAAATCTAGAATGGGATTTATACCTGAAACTCCAATAGCAGTTCCAACAGCTCCTACTCTAAAAGCTCTACCAAATGAATCCGAAATAATCACAGCAATTTCCTTATTGGTTTTATTTTTTATGATAGTTCTAATTTTCTCAGCATCTCTATCTGGATTTTCTGGTAATAACGTTACTATTCCTTCACCCTCAATATTAGACTTATCTAGACCAGCATCAGCGCAAATAAACCCATGTTTAGTTTCGGTGATTAACACGTGCTCATATTTTATAATTTCCTTAGATTCATTTAAAATTGCCTCTATTAAATTAGGGTTTTTTTCTGGCAATCCTTGACTTTTCACTTTAGGATTAATATTTTTGTATAATACAAGAGCTTTCTCACTTGGTATGATTTCATTTAAATTTCTGGTTCTACCATTGCTTTTAGAAACTATTGTTTGAGCAATGACAATTATATCTCCATCTTCTAAAGAGATTCTATTTATATTTAAGGCATTGAGTATAATTTCAGGGATGTTATCTCCTTCTTTAATTAATGGAATTTCTTTTAGCCCAATAATTTTTATCTCATCTTTAATATTCATAACAAATCAGCTTTAGATATTTATATATCTTTTAATATCCAATTCTTTACTTTCGGCTAATTTTTCATATTTTTTAGGAATTGCACAACAAGCAGAAAAAAACTTGAATTGGATTTTAGAATTATAGTTTTTTAGCCATTTTAAAGTGTCTTTAGATGGAATTTCGATTCTTGTTATACCCGCTTTAATAGCGGATTTTTCAATGTCAGTCTTAATATTTCCACGAGGTCTCATGCATCCTAATGAAATTTCTGTTTTAGGAAAGGTAAATCTTATTATAGCTATAATTTTCGCAATATCTTCTGGTTTGGGTGTCTCAAACTTTATCTTAGAATCTTTAGGGGGAATTAGCACAATAACAACTATTAATGATGGATTTAATCTAATTTCTTTAATAAATTTGATAGATTCTAATTCTTTATTGAGCTTTCCATAGTATAGCCCAACACAAATATGAGGAACAATGTTTAATTCATAATCTTTTAATAAATCAATTGCTTTTCTATATTCACTTAATTCTATATCTAAATGATAAATATTTCGCACAACCTCTTCATCCATATTAATATCAAAAGAAACTATATCAACATTAGCATCAGCGAGTTTCTTTGCAGTTTCTTCATTTAATAATCCAGTATGTGTATTAATAATTAAATTTGTTTCTCTCTTCACTTTTTTAATAGTATCTAAAAAGTCTAATAAAGGAACTGAGCCATCAAGCTTGCTCCCACCTGATATTAATGCACCCACTCCATTTTTTTTATAAAGTTTGATTAAAAATTGTTCCAAATCTTTATTTTCTAATATTTGTTTCATCCCTTTCAAATATTTCTTATTACAATGTTCACACTCTAAGGTACATTCACTACCTGTTATACTAATCGCAGGAAATCTATTTGTAGGATTATAGATTTTTAAAATATTACCAAAATTTTTGCATGTAATATCCTGGGCTAGAGTGAAGAGTGGTTCTAAATCCTTCGATTCAAGATTTAAAATTGCTGAAAAATCTAACCATGATGCTGATCCAGATTTAAGTTTATTTAATAATAATTGAGTTTTATTCATATTTTTGTAACCATTTCAAATTTGAATATTTTTCTTTTACTAAACTTTCTGTCAATTCTTTCTCCTCTTCTAAAAGAATTCCATCTTTTAACTCGATACCTAATGATTTTTCGAATCCACGCTTTAATGAAATAATCAGCTTTTCTTCATCATAATTTTGTATGTGATTTTTAATTCCTATGCACTTAGCACGAACCGATCTGACCATCCTAGATTTCCCAACATTCTCAGGGGCTTTTAATACAGAATACATCAATTCAGGATCAATATCTAATAAAATAGTGCCATGTTGGAGAAGATATCCTTTCTTTCGTACCTGTGCATTCCCGGAGAATTTTTTACCCTCTATTAGAATAGCAGGACAATGAATAACATCCTTCTCTGGTTTTAAACCAAAAATCATTAATCCCATAATTATTCCTTGGGTAATAATCTCAAACTGTTCCAATACCTTGTTAGCACCTAATTTCTCAAGAAATTTGATAGGGCATATAATTGAATATGTTATTTCTCTAATTTCATCATGAAAAACAGCCCCACCTCCAGTAATCCGCCTTACAATATTAAATCCTTTATCTTTTGCGAATTTAACATCAATTTCATTGGCTAAACTCTGATTTCTCCCGATACTTGCAGTAGAAGGCTTCCATTTATAAAACCTTAAGGTATTTGGCGATTTTTTCTCTATAGTCATTTTTAAAATAGCTTCATCTAAACCCATATTCCAGAATCCATTTTTAACTTCTAAAGGTAAAAATCGCCACACATTCATTTTTTTCTATCAAAATATTAGTTTACAAATTTATTTAATAAATCAAAAATTTCAATTTTTTCAATTTCAGATAATGCTCGTGGATAATTATAAATAGGACCAGATGGTTTAGATGTATAATAAGGACGATTACAACCAGGACATCCAGAAGTTAAAAAAGCGTCAGTATCATCGATAATCATATTTAGGTCTTTTTTTCTGATATTAAAATTTATAATTTCTCCTTTCCTATTAAAAGTAAAATCTTTTGATTTTTTCTCTTTATTAATAATAAGAAATCTTCCCAACTGTAATTTTCTAAAACTAACAAGTGCTGGTTGGGTTATATTTTCAAATTTTGTACCACTTATAGGGGTAAATGCAAACAAGGACACAAGAATATTTAAATTATGTAACTCTTCTACACGTTCAATGACGTTTTTTTCCGTTTCTCCTAACCCAATTATTATATGAGTACTTACAAGGCCCGGTGTAAAAATTTCTAATGCCTCATTTAACTTTTGAAAATGTTCCTCCCATGTATAGGGACCCCCAACATTTCTACCCTTAATCTTATCAAAAATCTCAGATGTCGCGCCATCTAATGCGATTCCTACTCTTTGAACTCCTTTCAATTTTAACTCTCTCAATTTTTCTTTTGACATAGGTGGAATAGCAACAGATATAGGTATATTAGTATGTGTTCTAATTTGAGTTATAATCTCTATCAAATCCCTAAAGTTTTCCGGATAATTGAGTGTTTGAATACATAATCTACTAAATTTCTTTGAAAAAGGTAAATATTTTAATTTTGTTAGAAAATCTTTAAATAAAAATATTGGCCAATTAACTCGAGAAAGTTTTTCTATCGAACTCTTAGATGATCGAGCTTGAGGACAAAAACCACAATTTGCTAAACAATGCCCCTCCTTAAATGTCATAATATAGCATGTAGTTGGAGGGTTTTCAAATTGTGGCAGTGAACCTAATCCTAAAACAGAAGCGCTTCCAACAGATACTCTTATTTTTTCTATTGTCACTAATATCCCTAGTAAATAAGTAAAATTAAGTTTTATTGCTTCGATCTATAAATTTTCAAAACTTAAGTAATTAAAGCTGTTTTATAGAATTCAAAAATTTATTGATTAGGTAAATCTCTACAAAAAAAATTTATTGTATCAATTATTAAAATATTAAATACGATATTTATCCTTTAATTCCATATAAGAGTTAAAAACTTATGGTTGATTACGACGCCCAAAAAATAGAAAAGAAATGGCAAACAAAGTGGGAAAACGATAGAATTTTTGAAGTCAAAGTAGATCCGAAGAGAGAAAAGTATTACGTGTTAGAAATGTATCCTTATCCCTCATCAGCACTTCATATGGGTCACCTTCGCAATTATTCTATAGGTGATTCATTTGCAAGATATAAACGAATGTTAGGTTTCAATGTGCTTTACCCGATGGGATATGATTCATTTGGATTACCAGCAGAAAATGCTGCTATAGATCATGGTGCAAATCCCAAGGAATGGACAGACGCGAATATAAAAGCAATTATTGAACAGCAGAAACGAATTGGTCTTTCTTATGATTGGAGTCGCCTCATTTACAGCCATTCTATAGACTATTATAAATGGGATCAATGGCTCTTTCTAAAATTTTTTGAGAAAGGGCTTGCTTACCGAGAAAATAGTTATGTTAATTGGTGTCTTAAATGTAATACTGTATTGGCAAATGAACAGGTATTAGGGGGAAGATGTTGGCGTTGTAATGAAGAGGTAGAACAAAAGTTCTTAACACAATGGTTCCTAAACATAAGGGCATATGCGGAAGAATTACTTAACGGTTTGAACGAAGTTAATTGGCCAGAAAAAGTTAAAGTTATGCAACGAAATTGGATAGGTCGTTCTGAAGGTAGTATTATTCAATTTCCTATAGTGGGGGAAAACCGAACCATAGACATCTTTACCACTAGACCAGATACTCTTTTTGGCGTAACTTTCATGGTATTCGCCCCTGAACATCCTTGGGTCAGAGAATGGGTAAAAACAACTGAATATGAAGCTGGATTTGAGAATTTATATAATGAAGTAATGAAACAAGATAGGTTTGAAAGGACCGACATTGAAATAGAAAAAAAAGGATTATTTATTGGTAAATATGCAATAAACCCAATGACAAAAGAGGAAGTTCCACTTTATATCGGGAACTTTGTAATTTATGAGTATGGTGCTGGCGCTGTTATGGCAGTACCTGCCCATGATCAACGTGATTTTGAATTTGCAAAAGAATATAATATTCCAATTAGAATTGTAATACAACCATTTGATTATAAATTGAAATTGGAAAAAATATCTAGAGCTTATGAAGGTGATGGCACATTAATTAACTCTGATGAATTTAATGGGATGGAAAATCGATCTGCCATTAATGCAATCACTAAGAAACTCGAAGAAATAGGAATGGGGGAACCAACAATAAATTATAAATTAAGGGATTGGTTAATTTCCCGTCAACGCTATTGGGGTTGTCCTATACCAATAATCTATTGCAAAGATTGTGGAACAGTTTCGGTTCCTTATGAAGATTTACCAGTTCTATTACCTAACGATGTACAATTCACAGGCAAAGGAAATCCATTAGAAACAAGTGAGAGTTTCATAAATGTTATGTGTCCTAAATGTGGGAAACAAGGTAAACGTGAAACTGACACCATGGATACATTTGTAGACAGTGCTTGGTATTTTTTCCGGTTTGCTGATCCCTTCTCGAAAGATTTGCCTTATAGAAAAGAAATTGTTGATTATTGGATGAATGTTGATCAATACATAGGAGGCATTGAACATGCTATAATGCATTTACTTTATGCTAGATTTTTTACAAAAGTTGCAAGAGATCTTGGTCTTCATTCATATGATGAACCTTTCCAACGTTTATTAACTCAAGGAATGATAAATAAAACTCATCCTTACTGTCCAAAATGTAATACATTTGCAATTAAAGCAGAAATGAATAATGTAGCCTGTAAAAGATGTGGAACAGAATATATATTAAAAAGTGTAAAAATGAGTAAAAGTCTTGGTAATACTGTAGATCCCATTGGAATAATGACTAAATATGGGGCTGATGCTGCAAGATTTTTTATTTTATTTGGTGCAAGTCCCAAATCAGGATTAGAATGGTCAGACGAAGGCGTAGATTATGCTTTTAGATTTATTAAAAACACATTTCAGTTATTAACTGAACCACCTAAGAGTGTAAGGAAAACTACTAGTATTCGAGATACACTAATTAAATATTATTTAAATAAAACAATCAAAGATTATACTGAGAATATGGATAAACTAGCGATAAGAAATGCTGTTAACAATATTATCCAATTTACATCCGAATTAAGCAAGTATAAAAGTGAAGGGATCAAAAAAGAGATTTTCGAAGAATGTAAGGAAAAATTGGTCTTATTGCTTCACCCTATAACACCTCATATGACGGAAGAAGTTTGGGAAATAAGTGGTAGAAAAAAATATTTATGCTTAGCAATATGGCCTTCTTACGATAATAAACTACTTACAAAAGAATCTAATTATAAATGGAATCTAATGAATAATATCTTAGATGATATTAGCAATATAAAATTAGTTATGAAAAAAGAGGCGTTAGAAAAAATCTCAATTATTATTGCTGATCAGTGGAAATTAAAGTTTTATAATAAATTTATGTCCTTAGTAGAAGAAACTAAGGATCAAGGAGAAATCATGAAGAATTTAATGCAAAATAATGAATTAAAAAAGCATGGAAAATTAATTAGTCAAATTATTGCCAAAATGTTGAAAAATATTGGAAAGTATCCAAAATTCACACTCACTTTAGAGGATGAATATCTATTTTTTAATGACCTCAGATCAGTTATAGAGAAAAAATTCCAATCTAAAGTAGATATAATTTTCGAAAAAGATTCAAATATACAAAAAGCAGCTCAAGCACTCCCAGGTAAACCAGCAATCGTTATTTCTTAAATTTTTTTTTTGATTAATTTCAACCAAATTATTCAAATAATTCATTTTCTACCCTATTTTATTAACTTAAGATTAAAAAATTTATAATGAATTTAAATATATTAAAATTAGATAAAAAATGCGTTAAATTAAATTCTAAATATAAAGATATTGATTTTAATAATAAATGACAATCTACGAACTCAGTATTATCTCTACAACCGGATTTCCCTATTTCAATAGTTTAATTAAACCTGCTCCGGAAGGTGTGAAAATCTTTCTTAGATTTTTTGATTTTTCTAAAAACACGGTTACAGTTCAAGATCAATTAGATTTAGATTCAAAATTCGATCTTACCGCAGGTTTGATATCTGCATTATTTGAATTTGCTCGAAATATCGATAAAAAAATAGAAGTGCTTGAATTTAAACCTAAAAAAGAAAAAAATTCAACCAAAACTGCTGTAAAAAAAACAAAATTTCGAGGAGATGTAATAATTACAGCGCAGACAGAATCCTTCTTACTACATAAATCAGTTCGAGAAAAGATAAAAATCATTTATAATAATTTTATACATGCCAAAATTCCTCTTGATTCGGCAGATTCTGTTTACAACAATGAAGAAAATAAAATAATTGATATATTAACTGATTCAAAAGCAAGACAAAAAATATCAAAACAGCAAAATGATCTTAAACGCTTAGCAAATGATTTTTTGAGTGAAATGAAAGATTATGGTCTCTGGGGAATTTGTATCACCTCATTTGACCTTTCTCCTATCGTTACTTTTGGGAAAAAATATTCATTAGAGAATGTATGTCATATTTTAAGACACATTGGGTATATACCTGAAATATCTCCGGTGGATTGGATTTATAGGCAATCCTTCTTTTCAGATGAACAAATTCAAGTTTGTATTATTAAATCAGATGTAGGTCCAACAGTTGAGGATGTTTTGTTTGAACCTTATTTTTATTTACTTTTCGCAGATCCTCAAAGTTATTTTGGAGAATTTCCAGCTAAACTCACTTCTGCTTTTAATAAAATTCTTGGTTAAGATATTTCAAATTAAATAAAATTATTGAATAAAATTCAAGAACTTTTTAAGAACATATAATAAATAAGTTTTTAATAAAGTGCTTATTTAACTGCTTTATAAGCAGCATTTATTATTTGAACCAAAGAATCTACTTGAAGAGATGCTCCTCCAACCAAACCACCATCGATATTTTCTTTATTAAACAAGTCTTCAGCATTGTTTGGGTTAATTGATCCTCCATATTGTATCCTTATTATGTCAGCAGTCTCCTTATCAAATTTTTGACTCAAAAGTTCCCGAATAAAAATATGAATTTCTTCTGCTTGTTCTGGAGTAGCAGTTTTTCCGGTTCCTATTGCCCAGATTGGTTCATACGCTATAACAGTGTTTACCATCTCCTCATTTGTGAGATCTTTAAATGTTTCATTAATTTGATATTCTATAATATCTTTTGTTTTTCCCCCTTCTCTTTCTTCTAGATGTTCACCTATGCATACAATAGGTTTTAAACTCATATATAAAGCTTTTTTAAGTTTTTTATTAACTAAAGCATCTGATTCTTTAAAAATGTCTCTCCTTTCACTATGACCAAGAATAATATATTCTACACCAATTTCTTTCAAGAATTTAGGAGAAATCTCGCCTGTATAAGCTCCTTCATCCTCGAAATACATGTTTTGTGCACCTAATTTGATATTTGTACCTTTTAAAATCTCATACGCACTAGTTAGAACAGTAAAAGGTGCTGCAATTACTATATCAAGAGTATCAAATCCTTCTACTCGTGGAATTAAGCTCTCTAACATTTCTTTACATTTTTCGGGGGTTCCTCGGTTCATTTTCCAATTCCCCCCAATTATTGGTTTTCTCAACTTATTTTACCTCTGAAATTCTTCAAATTTGAAATCATGAAATTTACGCTATAATTCAATTATAGAATAAGTCTATAAAATTCTAACGAAAATTTATAAAAAAATCTACACCAAAAAGAAATAAGAAAAAATTATTCTGTTTTAGGAAGTTTTTCAGGTAATTTTGTGGCTTTTAATAATTTTTTCACTTCATTCAAGTCAGGAGCTATGATGGGTGGTAATCCTAATTGTG
>CAZBNW010000063.1:0-14905 GCA_964493385.1 uncultured archaeon
TAAAAGTTGAATATCAAGATGAAAATGGAAATTTAGTTTTTGAGGATTTTTCTGACGATCTTTCAGAATTAGTACAGCATGAAATTGATCATCTTTATGGAATTTTAGCGACTGATCATTTAAAAGATGTAGAAAAAATTATAATGAGAAGTGAATGGGAAAGGAGGTTTAGAACAAGTGAATAGAATAGGAATTTTGGGAGGAATGTCTTATGAATCTACTATTAAATATTATGATTTGCTTCTCGAAAAGTATTATGAGAAGTATGATGATTATGATTATCCTGAAATAATAATATTCAGCTTGAATTTTCAGAAGATAATTGATTATGAATTAGGAGATGACCGGATTAAATACATAGAATATTTAATGAGTGGTATTAATTCATTAGAAAACGCAGGAGCGACCTTTATAGTAATGGCAGCAAATTCTCCACATGCCGTGTATGAGGATCTCGTGAAATTATCAAAAGTCCCAATTTTGAGCATAGTAAAAGCCACAGCCGAAAAATCAAGACAAGAAAACATGAAAAAATTATTATTACTTGGAATAAAATTCACAATGCAATCGACTTTTTATCAAGATTATTGTAGAAAGGTAGGTATTGAAGTTATTACACCTTCTAATGAAGAGCAAGATGTTATAGATAAAATAATTTTTGATGAATTAGTAATTGGCTTTTTCAAACAAGAAAGTAAAAAGATCTTACTCCAGATAATTAATAATTACGATAATGTAGATGGTGTAATTTTAGGATGTACAGAATTGCCACTAATATTAACACAATTGGACACAGATAAAAAATTACTTGACACAGTAGAACTTCATGTAGAAGCAACCCTTAATTATTTTTTGGCGTTATAAAGTTTTTTTAAGTCTCAAATGCTATTTATTATAATTATCGTCGAGTGGTAATTGCTTATTGGACGCTTTCAACTAACAAAAGTGAAATTCAAAGACCTAGGGCCTATTATATTAGTAATGGTATTATTGTTTGTGTCAACTGCATGTGCTAATATGCTTATTCCGAGTTATGCAGCGATACAAGAATATTTTAATATTCCTGAAGCATTTATAGCAATTCCTGATGCTTTTTTTGTGTTAATCAGCGCTTTTTTTGCCTTACTTTGGGGTTATTATACTGATAGAATTAACAGAAAGAAAGTAATTATGGCAGGAGCCTTTTCTTGGACTATTGGGATGATTGTAACTGCTTTTTCAAATTCTTATCTTATATTAGTGATTTCAAGAATGGCAAGTGGAGCGGGATTAGGATGTGTATTACCAGTTGGGTATTCGATAATTTCAGATGCAATTCCGCCAGAAGAAAGATCAGGTTGGTTTGGAACCTTAGCAATCTTGAGTTCCATCTCAAATGGAGCTGGACAAGGGTTATCTTCTTTTCTGGGACCAATTTTTTCATGGAGATTTCCATTCATTTTGCTTTCTGTAATAAGTGTGATTGTAATGTTTGTTCTCTTTTTTGTAAAAATTCCCCAACGTGGTGCTAGTGAAGATGAACTATTAGAGTTAGTTGAATTGGATTTAGAATATAGTTATCGAATTTCAAAAGAGGATCTAAAAAACATAGTAAAAAAAAAGTCTAATCGTTATTTAATAATTCAGGGTTTTTTCTCAATTATTCCTGGCACTGTGTTAGTGTATTTCACAACTTCAATGTTGGTACTTCAATATTTTAATCACCCCCAATTCCCTACGGAAATAAGACTTCAAACGGCGACAATATTTGCGGGTATGATAGGAATTGGGTATATAATTGGCAATAGTGTTTTTGCTCGTTTAGGTGATGTGTTATTTCGTCGAAATAAAAAAAATAGAGCAAGGCTAGCTACCATATGTTTGATTCTTTCAATTCCTTTTGCTCTTATTTTACTTCTCTCTTTACGCCCAATTGATCCTAATGATTTAAATATTAATTATCCTAGCCCAATTCCAACTGAAGAGCTATTTTCATACATCTTTAGGACCATTGGTGAGATTTTTATTGCCTATCCAACTTATATTATATTCTTTATTTTTGCTTTAATGGCTTCAATGTTGGGAGCAGGACCGGTTGCTAACAGAAATGCTGTAATGATAGATGTTAATATGCCAGAGCATAAGGGTACAGCAGCTTCTTTTTTTAAACTCTCGGAACAGACAAGTAAAGGAATAACATTATTAATTTCATATACACTTATTTCTATATTTGGAGGGATCTTTAACATGATATTTTTTAGCATATTTTTCTGGTTCCCAGCAGCTCTTTTCTGGTTAATAGCTAGTAAGAACGTAGAAAAAGATATGAATCTTAAATCAAGAATTTTGTCTGAAAGAAAACAATTAAGTTTAATTGATTATATATTCGAATTAGAAATCCAAATGGATAGAGCAATTCAAAAAGTTCAAGATTCAAAATACTATATTTCAGACGAGAAAAATAAATTTAATAAATTACTCGAAGATGCCTTAACAATCTTTAAATTCTGTGAGTATGAAGGTGTATCTCGAAGTATCACAAATATTGAAAAAAAAGCGCATATTATGTATTTAAGGGTTCTTTTAATTAAACATGAGACAAATAATATATATAATAAAATTAATCAACCAGATTTAACAGGAGAAGAAAAAAAACAATTAATAAAAGATTTAAGACAAATCTATGTTAAAATAAGTGAATGGGAGAAAAGTACCTTTCAAAAAATTCAAACTTATTATGAAGATGCTTATTTAAAAATCATTGAAGCGAGATTAAATCGAAAGCAACATTTGTTTAATGGTTTAAGAAGTATATCTGAAGCAATTAAAATTTATGATCGTGTAAAGTACTTATTAAACGAACGACTTGAAATTGTTGAAGAAAAATCTGACTTAACAAAGGAAGAATCAATTGTAAGAGACAAGGAACAAGATTTATATGATAAGTGCACCAAATCACTAGGTGCAACCATCAAATTAAAAGAAGAAATTGAATTTCTTCTATTCAACCAATTAAAAGAAAAAGGAATTCAGAGAGATGATTTACAGAAAATTTCTGATCTTTCTCAAGAATATGATGTGGATCTCTATGCTGTAATTGTGGATACTTTTAAACAAGATGATAAAACAAAAAATGCTCTCATTGAAACCTTAGAAAAAATTGATAATATTTTTAATCAATATGACGAATGGAAAGAAGTAGACCTTAAAGTCTTTTAAAAAAAATTAGTTATTAAATTCACATCTTAATAACTCTTGCATTTCAAATCTTTCTTGTTCAGAAAGCTCTTGTGGTTTTTTACCTTTATTATAAGTATAATCAGGAGATTCTGGATTAAAACATAAATTAACCAATAAAATCAAACAATTTCTGACTCGTATTGCATTTGATATTTCTTTATCGAGATTCTTCATTAATTTAATTAGAGCTTTATATCTCTTTACCTCACTATTGGTATAAATATCCAGTATTTTGTCGAAACAATCTTCCATTTTAAAATTTTAATCTCTAAATTATATCAAATTTTTTACGATCTCTACATTGCTTGAGCAAATACATAATAAATCGTATATTTATATTATTCTATTGTCTCTTTTCTCATAGGAAAAAAGGTTTTTTCCTTATTTTGTTATATGAAAATTTTACTATCAATCATCATAAGGTAAAATAGAAATGGTATCTCTATTTTTTACTACATAGTTTCTGTTATGATTTTGTTTTCCATTGACTAATAGTTTTAATTTTTCTAAATCTTTAGGAAATTTATAGCGTTTTATTACCGAATTGATAGTGCTACCTTCAGGTATTGCTAAGCTAGCTTCAGATGGACCATAATTTCTTAAATCAGCAAATAACTTCATTGTGATTATTATAGAATTAGCGTAAGGTATTTCCACAAACATTAATCCCATTCTCTTAGGAAATATTCCAATTCGATCACCATTCTTAACTTCTTTTCCAGGTCCAGAATATTTACCATTTACAAAGATATGACTGATTTCATCTGGATTTATTCTGAATTTATTTAGAATATCAAATATTGAATTAATCCCATCTGTTTTAATATTTAATGTACTTGGAGCTCCACCATTAATACTTAATTCTGGTGCTTTTTCTCTTAAATCTCCGTATATTTTAATTTTTATTGGCATACAGTATTTCCCATAAAACTTGAATATTTTATTTAATTAAATACAGTAAAGATTGTAATTAAAATCTGCAAAAATGTATTCTTTTATGAATACAACAAGCCAGCTTTAATATAAATATTCCTTTTATGGATTAAAAATTAGCCTTTAATAACCAAAAGAAGGATTAACTTGAAATTTATACTTCGATACTCTGTACAAAACTATCTATAGCTTGTTCTAAGTCAATAATATCTTCTACATCTTTAATTTCGGAGCTTGCTAGCTTGGCGAGGAATTCTTTTAAGATTTTCTCTTTAGTTTTATCCGTAGGAAATAACAGACTGCTCTTATAATGCTCCCAGTCCAAAATATTTGTAAAGATGAGGAACAGAATTTCCACATGCGAATATTCAATTAAGCTTTGTAATTTATCTTTTGTAATCATTATTTTGGTATGATCAGTATAAAATTCTGATAAATCATCGTAATAATTTGTTAATCTCGCGATATTATCAAGTTGAGTGTGAAGGGCTGCTTGATTTATAGGACTCTCCTCGTCTCGATACATAATATCAAAATATGTATTGATAAAATCCCTTAATTTTTGTAATTTTTGCTGGAACACACGAGTCTTTACAATACGCTCAAACATAGGAGACTCTTTATATCTATAAAATTTAAGCTCAAATTTGACGATATCTAATATGTCGAAAAATAGTTCTCGAATATCGATTTCTTCTACCATATTTTAGACCTATTTTTTATGTTCTTACTAATTTATAGGATTATTATAAAAAAAATCTGATTATAATACAATTTTAAATAAATTAATAAGTATTTATATTTTTGCTTCGATTTTCTCCAAATTTGATAATGGAAGCCTAAATTTTTAATGGAAAAGTATGATTAGGGATAATTGGTCTAGATTCAATCCGCTGAGAAGGAATTTTTAGTCTCTCTTTTCTTTTTATTAATTTCTTGTATAATATAGCTTGAATATGTATTTTTATAATCCGAATTGGACATCGTACCATAAAACTCCAATTATTTTGAGGAAATCTTCTTAATTGAAGGAATTCAGAAAAAAATTTTCTCGCCTTTTTCTGTGATTTTTTTCTTTCAAAAGAGATAAATCGTTCAGAGACTTTAGGAAGATCTTCTGAATCTCGAAAGCAGTAATAATTCGATGATTTTAAAGCCCATTTTATTGCTTCTAACTGATATTTCGTTGGATTTAAATTTTTTAGGAATGATATCGCAAGAGAGAAAAGGGAAATCATGAGGTTCATAACAATACTTCTAAACATTTCTCCGGTAGTAATTTGAATTTTTGGTCGAATTTGTTCTCTTAAATCATCCCCGTATAAAACTGAACTATTTATTAATACATTCCCCAGTACAATATTTCGAGGTGCAAAAACAGATGAAAAAACTTTGTTTACTCGAAATATTTTATGAAAGATGACTTCTTCCCAATATTTCTTTTTAGTTAAGAAGTGACTTACAAATATACCTGTTGTTTGATTGATTACACCTAAAATCTTTTTAGAAAGGTGCTTATTAAATTCTCTAAAATTATGTTTGATTTCTAATGCAATAAAATATTTTTCAATTTCTTTAATATGATGATTTGAGACTCTATCCTTAAAGATAATCAGTAAATCACAATCAGAAATTATCGAGACTTCTTCATTACTTTTTGCTCTTTGGCTCCCAAATAATAAAATTGATAAGACTTTATTAACCCCAATTTCTTTATTAATCAGAGTAATAATATCTTTAATATAATTACGGGATTTTTCATTTACTCCATTTAATTTTGTTGAAATCTTCTCCTTGATTTTCCTATTACTCTCAATGATACTTGTTTCTAGCAAATGAATCAATAAAGCAAATTTAGTATTAATTATTCAAAAATCTTATTTTTTTTACAAATGCTAATTAAAAGATTAACTTTGATTTTTATGTTAAATAATTTTATTAAAAGTCTATTCTATTAAAAATTTGTTTTATTAAAAAAATAAAAATTTTTTTAACGAAAATACGAATCTGCCCCTTTATCTTCACGTGGCGGCTTCATGAATTGATCAGCTTGTTTTTTGAATGATTCAAAAATGCTTTCCATTTCTTTAATTTTTTCATTAAGTTTACTAAAATCCATATCTATTGAAAAATACTCTTTTAATAATGTGACGAGAGCCTTAGAACTGCGAGGATCTAAAGTCATCATAGGTAAAGGAAGAGTTTCTGCGAGTAAACAAATTCCTGGTGCATAGCCATTTGCTCCCGCCCATGCTGGCAAAATACCGTTTGCCCCAGAGATATATCCCCCTTCATATAGTTTTGTATTTTCAAAATCTAAGAAGGTTTTAACTAAATCTTGGTCAGTTCCACAGACATATACTAAGGGTGTATCATGTAAAATATCAGAAATCATAGCACCAGTGCTCACATACATTTTTATATTTCCCCCTGTCACTTTATGCATCTCTTCACAAAAAACTTTAGAAAATTCAAAAACACCTTCAGGGTTTTGGGGTTGATAGCTGGCAGTCAGAATAAAAAAATCAGTTCCCTCTTTTTTGTCAGATGATTTATAATATAACTTTGCTGTTGGTATTTCTAAAGAGCCTTTTTCTACAATGGATTTGGGAGGGAAATCAAAGCATTGAATGCTCATAAATTCTTCTGCATTTATAGAGTCTTTTATAGATGTAATTGCTAATTTTGCTACTAACGCAATACCAGGCCATCCTATTAACACAACTGGATTCTTAAGATTCTCTTTTTCTAAATCAAATTTTCTCTCAATATTTATATACATTTTCCTTAATTAATTTTTAATTATTTATTTATAAAATTTAAATTCTCACCGCATTTCGGGCAAAATTTCTTCGGTATTCGAATAAATAATCCACAAAATGGGCAATAGAATCTACCTTCTATCCTTATCTCTGGTAGGGATGCACTTTTCTCGGTTTCAACAACATCATAGGATTCTTCCTGAGGGTATTGATATAATTCTTGATATTGTTCTCTTACAGGATAATATCCTTGTTGAAATTGATATTTTAAATCTTTTTTGGCTTTTAAAGATGAAAATAATACGGTCAATAAACATATAAATAATGGTGCAAAAAGTATATCAACAATGCTAAAGAGTATTTGATATAGAATTATCATTCCATAATTTCTTGTTATCGGATTATACCAACTAGCTATACTAGCAGTAAAAGATGCTGAATTTGTATTTAAAATAAAATCTAATAGGGAATTAAATATAAAACTGATTACAAAAATAAAAATTACATTGATAACAAAAACTCCAATTATTTTCCAGAAAGCACCTTTAGCAACAGCACGAGCTTCTGTAATGGGATTATTATTATCTTTTGTATTATATGTGAATACTAAAAAAATGTAAAAACCAAATATAATAATAGCAGGAAACAGTAATAATAGAGAACCGAATGGCAAACATATCCCAATTAATAGAATAACTAAGAACATCTTTTTATTAAATGCTGATTTAAATGATTCTATAAAACTCACATTCTCATTCATATATTTTTTAAAAACATAATTGCTAACTGAACACATAGCAATTGTAATAACTATTGCACCTATTAAATTTTGAAGGTATAGTAAAATTATATTCATTAAAAGAAAGTAATTTAATGTGTTCCATTCACTTTCAGTAAGAGGAGTCGCTTCTACAAATTTTTCTATTATGAAAGCAACATTTATACCTGAAGAATCGATTTGCCATCTAATATCAGTCAATAAAAATATATCTAAAATAATTAATACTACTTGGAAAAGAGCTAATGGTAAAATTATTGCTCTATAACTTTGAATAAATAATTTAAATCCATCAGTAAGGACATCACTGAAGCGTTTATTGGCGAGATTTATTAATTTTTGTGAGTTAATTTCCATATCCCTTATAAAAAAGTATTTTATTTATAATTTTTTTCATAAAAATATAATTATACAAATTATTCATAACTATAGAAGTCACTTGTTCAAATAAGTATAACTATTCTTAATTAATTCAATACATTTGTTTATGATAAAAAAAAAAACAACAACCCGACAAATTCCGGGAATTATATCGTATATGGAATTGTTTTCATCAAAAAAGTTAGCTTATTCTTTATTTTTTGGAATACCTATTGCCATCGGTTTATTATCATTAATTTTTAATACAATTTACCTAGGTTATATTGATTTCCTTCATATTATTCGATATCTCGTTTTCTTTTTATTACTTTCTGGATTTGGTACTCTATTTTCTATTTTGTTTTATTCTAAAAAATCGCCAATTTTACGGACACCCCCAAATGGATGGGCAATCCAAATAAACGCCTTTTTATGTGCTGTAATGGGATTAACATATCTTTTTGGTAAAATTTTAGTAATATTTCTAAATAATGCGATATATCTAGAAGTTTTTTTTATTTTGGGAACTATTCTTTCTTATGTAGTTGCATTTGTTATTTACTTTTCATTTACCACAGTTGGACGACCAGGATATTTAATACTAGCGCTCGTTCAACCTGTATCTGCTGTTATTCTCTATAGTGTATATAAGTATATCTGGGATTATACTTTGGCTAATGCGATTGCATTATCATTTTTTTTTTTAATTCGAGCTATGATTTTTCTGGTTGTTTGTGCACTTCTATTTGCAATCCCTTATAGAAGGGGGTTATTTCGAGTAAGTAATATTTATCAAGAAGTAACTGGAATGGTGGGATATCCATTCATTAGAGCTTTTATTCTTTCTATGATGACTGATGGGAATGATGATCTAATTGAAAGCTATTTTGATGATGTCGGCTTGAAAACTGATGTGAAAATTCAATACCTAATAATCCGAAGCATAACAACGAAAAAGATTAAAGGATTATTCATAATTCCAAATGTTCATTTTGGCCCTTTCAAGACTTGTGGCTCATCGGATCTACCTGAACATATATATAAAGAATTTAATAAAATCCCAGGAACTACTGTTTATCATACTACAAATGATCATACTCAAAATTTAACAACGCAAGGTTATGTTGAGAGAATTATCAATAGGATCAAATTAGATATTAATGAAATCAAGAATAATAATGAAACAAAGTGGATTAGAGAAATAAAAGATTTCACCAGGAAAATATCTAATTCAGCAAAGCTTATTGGTACAGAAATAGGAAATGTTCCAATTGTATTTATAACAAGGCATCCGCTTCCTTCTGACGATATTGAAGAAAAGATTGGAGAAAATATAAGAAACATTGCTATTTCTAATGGATATAAAGAGATCATTACAATCGATTCCCATAATGCTATAATTGGAGATGAAATTTTAATTATAAATGATTCCTTAGAAGCCAAAGATTTAATCGATGTCTCTAAGAAGTTCATGGAAAGCAAAAGCGTAAAAAGCCTTCAAAAAGCTCCGATGTTATATGGAGTTGCAAAAGATCCTTTAAAAGAATATTCAGAAAATGATGGAATTGGAGTTGGGGGGATAGTGGTTCATTTATTTAAAAATTCAATTACCGGCCAAAAAACTGCATTAATTCATTTTGATGGAAATAATGCATATATTGAAATTCGCTCTAACATCCTAAATTTTTTACAAAACCAAGGCATAGAAAGAGGGGAAATTACAACATCAGATTCACATACAGTTGCTCGACAATTTTCAAATAGGGTGTATTCTCCAATTGGAGACAAAATCAATATTGATTTTATTCTAAAAAGACTAAAAAGTTTAATTGAAATTGCAGAGAAAGATTTAGAACAAGTTGAATTTTATTACAAAGACTCTTACGAAAGTGTTAAAATCTGGGGAAATCCAGATTATTTCAATGTTATAATCGATACTCTTAAGGAATGCATTAAAGTATCTCAGAGTTTATTGACAATAAGTTTAATTGGTCCAACATTCTTTTCATTGATATTATTAATATTTCTGTATAATATCTAAATTCTTAAGATTTAATTTATCTGAAAAAAGTTTCTATATTTATATAATTCAATCTCTTAATCTTTATTTATACTAATAAAAATAAAATGATTTTGAGAAATGACATTAAACACTTTGGATATTATAAATGGAACGTTTAGTCTTATTTTTGTAGGTATTTCTTTATTTGTGGGGATTGTAATCTTCTCTAAATATTTTAAATTTAAAGAAAAAATTTACCTTTTAGTTGGAGCAACATGGATTTTTATATCTGAGCCATGGTGGCCATCAAGTTTATCTTTTTTAGTTGCTCTAAGTAATGGTGTAGGAATTTCAGAACAGATATATTTTCTAATTGGAAATCTTCTTGTTCCTCTCGCAATAGCTCTTTGGTTAGTAGCTTTTACAGAGTTTTTATATACGGAAAAACGTAAGCTAATTCTTTTGATTTTTGGTATATATGGATTAATATTTGAAGTTTTATTCCTTGTATTTCTTTTTATCAATCCTAGTTTAATAGGCAGTTTAAATACTCCTGTTGATGTTAACTATAAATCTTTCATATTGATCTTTCTTCTATCATTTGTTTTAATTGTTGTAATAAGTGGATTTTTATTTGCTAATCTTTCTTTAAAATCTAAAGACCCAGAAGTTAAACTTAAGGGAAAACTGTTAATAATAGCTTACATTACATTCTTATTTGGGACAATTTTAGACTCAGCAATACCTCTCAATGAGATAACGATAATTATAACTAGGTTGATTTTAATATCGAGTGCAATTTTTTGGTATGGTGGGTTTTTACTTCCTAGATGGATGAAAAAACGTCTTTTGAAAAGTAAATAACTCTTTTTTTTTAATTCATACATTTATTTCGTATTACTTAGATATTATCCAGATTCATATTCATTTTCATTTCATTTTTTCTTATATAATCACTTAATTTAGTGAAATGAAATGTTAAGTTCTGAAATAGATCGACTAGTAAAAATCACACTAATTGGAGCACCAGCAGTAGGCAAAACTACAATGTTGAAGCTCTTATCAGAACAGACGATAGATCGATTATACTTTCCAACCCACGGCTTAGACCTCAAAACAGTTAAGTTTGAGGACTATTTTTTACGCGTTTGGGACCTTGCAGGACAGACTAGCTATCTAAGGACATATTCTAGAGATTATCTTTTAGGATCAGATATTATTTTTGTTGTGACCGACTCAACTCCTCGAAACGTTTTAAATTCAAGAGACCTTATTAATTATGCCTGCCATTTTGTAGGAAGGGAATGTCCAATTATATGTATAGCGAATAAGCAGGATTTAGTAAAAACAGATGGACGAATGGATTATAAAAGGGTTGAAGACATACTCCATGTTAAAACTTATGGATTAACCGCTATAAACTCTTCAGAACGTATGAAATTAATGAATATTATTAAAAAAGAACTAAATAAAATAGCAATAAGGAGGAGATTAAAAGAATGAATTTTACTGAAAGTGAAATATTTGGAGCAGCTTTAATTGGGTTTGATATGATTGACGGCCCGTTTCTTAAGTGGAAAAAAGAATATGCAAATGCGAAAAAAGACGTAAATTTAGACGATTTTGCGATGAATTTTTATTTAGCATTTCGTGGTGGAAATGAATCAGTTAAAAAACCGAGAGCTATTTTATATGATAAATTTTATATTGTAGCTTTTCCAAAAGATTTAGAACTCTGTTGTCTCTTTATGAAACCTAAAAATATAATTGATAATAACATTAAACAATTAAATAAAATCGCTTCCAGAATAATTACAGAAATGGAAACATGCGAGGAAGATGATAAAAGCACTAAAGATTCTGATGAGAATACTGTAGACGAAATAAAAAGGTTAATCCCGAATTTATTGAGCGGTACTAAGATGACAACTCCAGAATTGAGAAAATACTTTAAATTAAGTAATTCCCAGATATGGAAAATTATGTCAGATTTAGAAAATTCAAAGAAAATTAAGCGTGCTGAAAAAAAGGGAAGATCTATACTTTGGACAGCGATATAAACCAAATTTTTTTTAATATTAACTTTTTTTAATTTTATCTAACTCTATGATCCCAATGTCCTATATTTTTTGTATAATACCTTGAGAACATTATATAACAGATATCAGGTAAGTTTTTATCTATATTATTTACTGTAATGAATCTTAAAATATGGTTGATTAAGAAGATCCCAACAAATTCTATATGATAACTATCGATATTTTTAGATAGATTATTCCCTGAGAATTTTATATCTAAACCATCTTTTTTCTTCCATTTAATCTCAATGAAAATTTCAGGGAAGAATTCCTTTTTTATGCGCCATCCATTAGTTGCTTTCCACACTTTAGCACCAAGAAAGTCGGCTAAATTCTCTCGATCTTGCTCTTTGAGAAGAATAAATGGCTCGCTTCTTTGCTTTAATACATTTTCCATTAATTCAGTTTTTGTATCGTAGTTTTGTTCGAAAGGTTCTTGTTCTTTTATTTTTCCTTCGATGAAATCCATAACAATGTCTATAAATGTGGCACTATCTTCCCCTGGAACCCAAAAGACTCGTGTACCTGAAAAGTAAAATTTAAATTCAGCTTCAATGCCATCACCAAATTCATCTCCAAAATAGGAATATGCCATATGAATATTTACCTCAGGGAACATTTCAATAGAAATTGTCCAATCTTCACTGAAACCAATATTTTCAATTTTACCACCTAATTCATTGTTAACGATATCTTTCAATGCATCCATATTCAAGTTTATAAAAAGAGGATATTTCACTTTACTAATATCTTCAAGCTCTTTCTCATGAGGGCCTCGAACACCAGTGGCATCAACCTGACCTACTTTCCAAAATTTTCTTTGTGACATAATGAGTGTAATTATCCCTTTTTTTTGAATTTTCCTATAAAAAATCCTTGGGTATGATGAACTGAAGGGAATAACCTTCCTGTTCCAGGTATGATGTTATTATCAATTTTGTAACTTGGAGAAAGCCATTTTGGTAAATCTAAAGGTTCTAAATAATTCATAAAATCTAAAATTTGATATTCTCCTTCCTCTGGATATAAACTACAAGTTGAATACACTAGAATCCCATAGGGTTTTAACATTTTTAGAGCACTTTCAAGTAATTTCTTCTGTAAAATAACATTTTGATGTAAAAATTTTTTATTTTGGCGCCATTTTAATTCTGGATTCGCCAGAAAAGTACCAGATCCAGTACAAGGAGCATCTAACAATATGCGATCAAAATAATTTTGAAATCGGATCGGAAAAATTATACTGTCTGTATTTATGATGGTTACATTCGTAACATTTAACTTAAAAAGTAAAGATTTCATTGAATTCGCCCTTTCAGTCAGAAATTCTCCTGCTAAAATACATCCGTTATTATTCATATATTGGGCAATTAAGCTTGTTTTTATTCCTGGCGCAGCACACATATCACAAATTAATTCTCCTTGTTGAGGTGCCAACGCTTGGACTACAGCTGCAGAAGCTTTATCATGAAATATAAGGGATCCTTTTTGGTACCAAGGATTTACTATAGCTCTATTCTTTTGTGAGAGTGGTATCCGTAATAAATACTGAATATCAGGATCGTTATGAAATCTTACTTTATTTTTTTTTAAACTATCTTTAATTTGGTTTGATAAAACTTCAGGAGTAATTTTTCTATTAAGAATGTTAATACGGGCAGTAACTTCAATTTTGTACTCTAAACCATTCATAAAATTAGTATTATTTCTTAAAAATTCCTTATTCATTACAGGTAGAAGTTGATCAATCATAAAACTAGGGATTGCTTCAGATATACTAAACTTTTCTCTCTCATCTTTATGGGAAAGAGCTTCATTCCAAGAGAATGTTCTAACTCTATGTAAGAACTTTTTATCAACCATTTTTAAATCATGAATAACTTCTTTATCAGAAGCTTTTTCCCATAATATTTTATAAGTAGCATACAAAAATTGAGGTAATTTGCTACTTTCTAGAGAATATGAATCTCCAAGTGTTTTTCTTATTACAAAATTTAATTTATTCCAAAATCTAATTATTTCGTTGTAATAATGAACGATTTTAATATTCTTACGTAAGATTGGGGATAATGTACCAGTATCTGCTCTAATAAATTTAGAAATCAGCTTAAGAGTGGTTTGGACATCCTTCTCTTGAATCTCAAATTCCCTCTATATAATAATTTATATAAAAAATCATTCATTTAAAAAGAAAAAAAAAGATTTAATTTAATGATTACTCTAATTTTGCTGGAATTATAAGCCCCTTTCTCTTTAAATCAATAATAGTACTTATTATTTCATCTCTTGATGCTTTTCTCCCTGCTAAAGCAAAATTTAAAAGACTTGAAATAAAGAAAAACTTCCGTTCTTTCTGAATTTGCTCAGCAACTTCTATAAGTGTTTTTTCTAATCCCTTTAATTTAATGACTCCATAATGTTTTCCTAATTGTAAGGGATAAACCAGCGTGACATTGAAATGTTTTTCAACCAGATTATCTGCTTCTCTAAAAGGAGTGATATCACCAGTGAAATCTGTAAATAACGAACCATATCTCTTCTCAAAATCTTCTGTGAATAACCATTGATTTTCTTTTAGTTTTTCAGAGGGTGTACCATCTAGTATTAAAGCAACTCTAACATAATCTCCATCTGTAATTACAATTTTAAAGTCACCATAATCCATTTCAAATCCTTTCCCTTTAGCACCAGTCGAACCTTTTTTAATTTCACTTCTAAATTGTGATATTGCTTGGAGGAATCCAGAGATAAGATCTGAATCAATACCTTCTAA